>NZ_FTMS01000065.1 GCF_900156105.1 Alkalispirochaeta americana | reverse complement strand
GTGGTCCTCCGGTGTTTGGATCTTGGTCGACTCAAACAATACCCGGTGGGCCGCCATCTTGCCATTTCTTATTCCCCGCTAATCGACGATGAACCAAATAAAGAGCCGCCAGTTGTACGCGCCCGCGCTATTTTATCACGGCATCCCGCAGTGTTTTCCGCAGGCTGAACATGAATCTGGTCGATTTTCCCGCAGTGGCATAGCATTTCTGCTTTTGCCCGAATTGGTATTTCAAGGAACACCAGCGCGGGAACCGAAGTCCCCGCGCTGGTGTTATCGCGAAATCACCGCCTGGATATGCTCGGTCTCAACAGTTGGAGAATCACTGGCATAGGCTTTGCCCATACCAGCGGTCGAAATCGCTCCAATGGAACGGAGCACACCCACCGATGCCTGGTGAATCAAGTTGAGCGCTCCCTTGGTAAACATCGCCGGATTGCCGTCGCAGGCGGTGATTCGCTGTTCCACGTAGCTGAACGTTTCCTCCTTGGGCAGGCCATCGGTGGAAACGGAGATGGTGATTGAGTTGGCTAGGGACTCCAGGATGGAAAGCCCGAATTTTTGTAACAGCAATTCCTGTCCGCACCCCCCTTTACAGCGGAACAGCCGGCAGGTTTATAGCGTAATTCCCACCTGCAAACTCGGGGTGCTGTGATAAAATAACGCGGACGCTTACACCCGCGAATAGCCAGGACATCCCCGGTACCTGCTGTTGATACCTCCAGGAAACAGGAGTAGTATATCTCCATGGATCGTATCGAGCGGCCGCTGAATCCCATGGCGGATGTTTTCGTCCGGTATCTGCTGGGTTCGGAAGAGAACAAGGACATTCTCATCGACTTCATCAACGCCGTCTTTGCGCAGAAAGGGCACGATCTGGTCGTCGAGATCGAACTCCTCAATCCCTTCAATCTGCGGTCTATCGGCGCAACCAAGGAAAGCATTCTCGATGTGAAAGCCCGGGACAACCGCGGCCGCTGGATCAACGTCGAGATACAGATCGCCGGAGACGAGAACTTCGCC
>NZ_FTMS01000064.1 GCF_900156105.1 Alkalispirochaeta americana | reverse complement strand
ACGTAGTCATGGAGATAGACCGTGGTGATGTGATTTTTTTCCTCGTCGATCCGTTCGACATCCCCGGGCGTGCTGAAGGAGGACAGCCAGGTGCCCTGGAGGCTCTCCTCCTGCCTGGTTGTCAGGGGCAGGAGGACCAGGCGGTCGCAGCGCGGGGAAATCGAGACGTTTGTTCGTTGCGTGATCGCGTGGACCTGTCGCCGCAGCGCCTCCTGCCGTGGCGGACTCAGCTGAATCGGGGAGAGGCAGAAGAAACTCCAGCAGGGAGCGCTCGGGTCTTGTTCGTATATCGGCAGAGGGTAGGCACTGCCAGGGCGTGGCGTGATCTCGTTAATGTAGGTGGCGATGCCATCGCCGGGGATATAGCGGCTTGAGCGCACCACATAAACCCACTTGCCCTCCACATCCACCGCAGCGGTTTCTTCTGTACCCGCCTGAGGTTCCTTCACCCCCACCAGGCTCCGGGGATCCTCGGGGTCTTCGAACCGGTAGGAGGTGTACTCCTTGAAGCACACCATGCGCGAGGTTATCACCTTCATGGATTCGCTCCTGTGGATGCACCAAAGAGGTGCACAAAGGGAGCCCCTTCAAACAGGAGCGCCTGGCCATCAGAGGTATCAAGACGCAAACGATAGGTCCTGCCCGGCTCTACATCGGGGAACCGCAGGAGGATCGATTCCTGCTCCTCCTGCCCGCCGGTGAAGGCAATGCTCTGCGAGTATGCACCGTCGGTGCTCTCAAGCGTGGCTTCTCCGCCGTCGCGGTCTGCCCCGGTGAGCTCCAGCTCGTAGTCCAGGACAAACACCGCCCGGCACTCCGGGCTGTCCTGGCTGCGGGCGCGTCTGTCGGGGGTCTCCAGGGCAAAGATGTACTTCAGCTCGTCTTCCCGGGTGAGCCCGGCCAGGCGGGTGCGCCCGGCGCTTACCTGCCACCGTGCCTCCACCCGGCCCTCGATCACCTCGGTGAGGATTCGTACCAGGGGCTGCCGTGCCTCGCCGGAGTCCTCCCGGTCTGCCTCATAGACCAGAACATTCACGTTCTCTCCATCCTCCAGGTTCTCCACGGTGGCGCTCATG
>NZ_FTMS01000063.1 GCF_900156105.1 Alkalispirochaeta americana | reverse complement strand
AAAAAAATTTCTCGGATATTTCAGGACCAAGAGGAAGACTGATTCCCGAGAACCAACGCCGCGCCCTGTGTGAAACGATTGACGATGGCATCGAAAAAGGAGCCCGTGTGGCTCCGCTTTGTGATGCTCTGGGTATTCATCCACGCACGTATTCTCGATGGAAAACAGATCTGATTGATCGGCGCAAAGGCAGTAAAAAAGAAAAAACGCGTGCCCTCACCGATGAAGAGCGCCGACAGATTATCGAAGTATGTACGTCCGCTCAGTTTAAAGACTCTACACCGGGAGAAATCGTTGCAATTCTTGCTGAGAACAGCAGATATATCGCCAGTGAGCGAACATTTTATCGCGTCCTGAAGGCTGAGGGCCTTCTCCATCATCGTAGCAACAGTCGTCCAGCACGCCAGTCCCAGAAGCCTCCAGAACTGAAAGCGACGGGACCCGACCAGGTTTTTTCGTGGGACATTACCTGGCTCCCGTCATGTGTAAGCGGTATATTCTGGTACTGTTATGCGGTAATCGACGTCTGGAGTCGAGAGATCGTCGGTTGGACAATCCAGACCAGCGAATCGGAAGAACACGCCAGAAACCTCTTTGAATCCATCAAGCGTCGACGAAATCTGAACGGCGTGTGGTTACACTCGGACAACGGCAACCCCATGCGTGGGGCCACGTTCTCTGTATGGCTGGCATCCATGGGTATGTTTATCTCCCATTCTCGCCCGTTGGTAAAAAATGACAACCCCTACATCGAATCGTTTTTCCGCACCCTCAAGTACCATGCCTCGTATCCCGGGCGCTTCAAGACCATTGATGAGGGACGAGCCTGGATGGGCGACTTCATCGACTGGTACAACACGACGCATCGCCACTCCGGTTTGGGCTACATCACGCCGGAACAGCGCCGGACTGGAGAGGATATCACCCTGTTTGCCAGGCGGAACGAAACGCTGCGGAGGGCCTTTGAGGAACATCCTGAACGATTCCCACGGACCGGGCCAAAGAAGTGGACAAGCAGGCGAGTGGTATTCCTGAACCCATCACAGGAAACCAGGCGCCTGATCCATCAAAGAGCGGCGTAATTCAGGTGACTTCTTTGTTGACAAACACCG
>NZ_FTMS01000062.1 GCF_900156105.1 Alkalispirochaeta americana | reverse complement strand
CCCTTGAACAGGCGGTTTCAATCCCTGGATCGTGCAGCTTTCCGAATAACGAGTGCCGTCCTCGGGAGCCCGGGATGCCCCAGGCGTCCTAACGCCATGGTAACCGGTGCGAGGAACGAGCATCCGGTTCACCTAATTGTTACCCATCACTTTTCCCAGGGTCTCATTGCATTTTCTCCTGAAACACAGAATCAAATGCTTGTAGCTGTGAAGCTTCTATAACAAGCCCCAAGTTATTTGGTATTCGAAACCTCGAAATCGGCTTGCTCGCTGTCGGTATCTCTACCACTTCTATCTCTCCTTCAGCTGTATGCTGAGGACCTGCATACAGGATGCCTAAGAGTGCAATTCGATTTCCGGCACACAATGCTCCTTCCGGATTAACAAAGCTACCTATGTTTGCAAGGAATACTGGCGATCCACTTGAACCTGGGAAACATGCAGCATCAATCAAGAACTCAGGCTTTCCATTCAGCGGCAGACGAGGATGTGTTGCTGTAATCCCTTTCCTTATAACCGGCAAATTGTGCTCTGCATCCCAAATTCCGTTTGGGTAACCGATCATAATGATCTCTTCCATGGCTGGAAGCGAACTAAGGAGTTTCTGGTCCGCGATCAGGGTTTCATCAAGCATTACATAAAAGAACCTTACCTTTCGTTCTTCAGCCTCATGCAATAACGGCGCGATCGGTATCGCGGCCAGGTCGATATTCTTATCGGGGTGCCCTACCCACATCTTGGAGAAGTCACCGAGCCGAATTTCAATGTGATTACCAAGCTCGGGGTTTCCCTTGTCATCCGCTGTGGTTAGATGGATCTTCCCCTCGGTTGCGCCGTCCACCACATGTTTGTTGGTGACAATACAAGGCACGTGCTTCTCTTCAGTACGGAGAAAAGCATAAAAAAAACCGCTACCAGAGCTAACCCCATCTGGCGTTAAGCATTCGATACGGGCAGTACTATGGATCAACTGTTCTATCGGATGTTTATGCTGTGCCATTCAGCGTCCTCTTGTATGGGTAACATTTGCTTAACTTGCATTTCCGTGCCCGAAGGGCTTGGCGTGATTTTTGCGACTGCAAAAAACATGACAAAGGGAATGACAAGTTGAAGCAG
>NZ_FTMS01000061.1 GCF_900156105.1 Alkalispirochaeta americana | reverse complement strand
ACGCATCCAGTGCGTAATGGTCCGTCTCTCGGGCCCGCATCCGCAGCCTGGTCCACGCCGGCGAACCAGGCTGTGGGGGCAGGGGGGTATGTAGTATCACCTCGGGTGGGCTAATCCCACCATTCATCTTCTTCGTAGTCGTGGCCCTCGAGGAAATGCTCGCTGTCGGGGTCGGGAACGTAGACCAGGGGGACAGGGTAGTACCGGTCTTCCTCGGTGCCGTCTCCAAGGGGGCCTGTCATGTTCAAGCCGAAGGAATGGATCCGTCCGTCTTCGGTGATAAGGTGAGCGGAGTAAAAGCCCGCGCCGATCGAGACGACGCCATCGAAGGGCGTTCCATCGGGGTGGGTGACCTGAGACCAGCGTTCGGTTGCCGGTGTGTGGTTTTCAACTTCTTCCACATATTCGCCGTTTCCCTGGGCATCACCGCCAATGTAGTGAACCGTGCCGTCGGTGAGCAAAACCAGAGTCCCCCAGTGCGTGAGAGCAATCTCGGCGATTCCATCAAGGGCTTCTCCCCGGGGAGATTGTATCCGTGCCGAGTCCGGCTTTGCACTCACGATCGTTGTGCCGTGGCCCAACTGGCCGTAGCGGTTCCCACCCCAGGATAGGGCGGTGCCGTCATCCAGGAGAGCAACGGAATGGGTCTGGGTGGTGGCAATGCCGGTGATTCGGTGAGGTTCACCGACCGCACCAACCGTCGATAATTCCGGTGCAGGCGCATATCGTCGTCGCTCCCTGTGGGGACCCGGTAGGGCGAGAAGATCCGGACGGCCCCATCCCCAGACCTGGCTGTCCTCGGTCAGCACAAGGGTATGCCAGTCAAGAGCACCCACCTGCACAGCCCCCGTGAAAGGCCTGCTGTCGGCGTGGCGAATCTGTACGGGATACAGGCTCTGCGGATCTCCCTGCCGCTCTTCCGGGAAAATATGGGGCTCCTCGGCAATGCCGTCGATAATCGTCTCAAGCGATCCCCACATCCACACCGAGCCGTCTCCCCGCACCGCCGCGGCGTGACTATTTCCGCTTGCCACACTCACCACGTTGTCAAAAGGGCTGCCGTCGGCAAAGTGCAGCCGCTGCGGGGTGCGTGCGTTATAGTACTCACCAATCCCG
>NZ_FTMS01000060.1 GCF_900156105.1 Alkalispirochaeta americana | reverse complement strand
CGCTCGATGTGCGGGCCCTGGCCGGTGGTGAGTCCGGTGTGGTCTATGATCTGAAAGGTATTCTGGACCGCTCCGTGGTGGATGAGCGGTTGTAGAGGCTCGCAGTCTTTTTTGTGCAAAACAATTCTGATAGGATATCCAAGCTCGTTCCCGTTAGTCTTGCCGGAGGAAGTGGGCTCGGTAGGTACTCGGTAGCGGGTTGTGGCTGCATATACTTTAGTACAACAGCTGGAGCTATTTGTGGAAAATCACAACTACGCCACGGCACAGGCCTACACTGATTCCAGTACTATTGGAACAGCGAAACGCTTGTATTCAGGGCCAGTGCCTGCTTTGCCGCCTTGGGTGAATTAAATATAATGCCAGGCAGCGATAAAAAGTAATCTCCCTCATGATTTGACAAGGAAAACATACAATGAAAATCATAAGCTTTATAAAAAAAGCATCAAAAAAACGAAAAAATTTTTTTTTGGCATTATCGCGACCTTGCGAACAAAATCAAATATGGAGAGCCTCTTGCAAAAATCCCGGGCTGACAGCTTGATTTGAATCTCTTGAGTACCAAGCAGAAGGAAAGACATGCTGCTGGCGGTGCTTTTTCTGCCATAATCTTGTCAAAATCGACTTCATGAAGAAGGTGCGGACACACCTATCCCGCGGATGTTACTTCAGTTTCTACCCTGATTACGCTGCGTATTGTTGCTCTGGAGGAAGGTAAAAAAGCTGCAAGATTTTGATCCCGGCGAGGCAGACCACCCCGGTCATTAGAGTAAAGTTTACCTTTGAATAGCCGCGAACCATGAGTTTTTTCGGTAGCAGCCAGTCTTTTAAATGTGCATTTGAACGCTCTACGGTTGACCGTACTTTGTATCGTTCTTTGGTTGCCGGACACATCGGTGGGCGTTGTTGTTTCCGCCGGTTATTTCTATCGACAATAGCAACCCGCCCTTGATCCGTGATGAAGTCTCGAATCGTTTCAGCATCATAGCCAGCATCCATGACTGAATAACAATGAATAATACGGCTCATGGATAATTTTTCCATTGGTATTGCAACCTGGGAGTCATGTACATTTGCGCCTGTGACAACGGCCGTAACGGGAATACCGTTGTCAGTTACATCAAGATG
>NZ_FTMS01000059.1 GCF_900156105.1 Alkalispirochaeta americana | reverse complement strand
TCACCCCATAATTTTAACGGCTTTTATCAGTCCATACAAGGAGAACGAACTCACCTCGTGCCGGAATCTCGCCGGATTCTACAAGACTGGCCACTTCCTCTACGCTTCCCGTAACAATTTCCTCGTGGAGTTTTGTTAACTCCCGCCCCAGAACGATCTGTCCTCCCGGAGCGCCCTGACGCAGTTCGCCCAGAAACCGGACAATCCGGTGGGGTGACTCATAAAAGATCACGGAATCACCCCGCTGAACCAGTTCCTTGATCCGCTTCAGCCGTTTTTCTCCCTTGGGTGGCAGGAATCCTTCGAAATACCACCCCCGCCCGGCTACTCCGCTCACCGAAACCAGGGCCGTCACCGCGCTTGCCCCCGGGAGAGGGACCACGGAAAACCCCGCCTGGCGAACCCCCCGGACGAGGGCGCTTCCGGGATCGCTCACTCCGGGGGTACCGGCATCGCTGATATAGGCAACGTCCCCTCCCTCCTGGAGAATTCCCAGGATTCTGGGAACGGCCTGTTGCGTATTCTGGCCCCGACAACTCAAAAGGGGGGCTGATATGCCCAGATGGGAGAGAAGTTTCCGGCTGTGCCGGGTGTCCTCACAGGCGATGGTGTGACACCGCCGGAGCACCTCCACAGCCCGGAGGGTGATATCCCCCAGGTTTCCAATCGGCGTTGCGACAACAAACAATTCCGCCATAGAATACGAAGTGTACAAGAGACAGGAGGATTAGACCATTCAGTTTACGCTTCTCTTTGCCCTGGCACTCCTGATTTTCGCACTTTTGGTGAGTCTCATACGGCTCAAGCACCACCAGGAAGCCCTTTCCAGGGACAACGGGCGTTCTCCGGGCCATGCCAGGGGGGATGCCCTGGCTGCGCCGCACAAGCCCTGTCCTCTCTGCCGGTCTCTTCTTTCACGAGGAGAACGTCTTCAGACCCGGGTCTTCTCGGCCGTCACCCACGGATCATCCCGCACGGACGAGCTGGAGGAATCCCTGGTCCATATGTTCGGTTGCCTTCACTGCAGGCCCCCCGGGGGAACCTGCGAGCGGATCTGTCCCGTCTGCAAGAACCCTGTCCCCGCCGAGGGATATGTAATTGCCCGGATGTTCAGCCGCCACGACAGGAAGCATCTGCGCGTTCTGGGATG
>NZ_FTMS01000058.1 GCF_900156105.1 Alkalispirochaeta americana | reverse complement strand
AAGAAATATTCGTCGTCCCGGAAGCCATAGGCGACCCGTTTGATCACCTTGATCTTGTTGTTCATACCTTCGAGAACACCGGTATTCAGCCGGTATCTTGTGTGTGCCAGCAAGCCCTCCACGTGAATGGATAAGTTTCTGGCGAACTTAATCAAGGCATCGATGTTGCTCTCGAGCGCCATGCGATACCACTGATGCCACCACGCACGGGCGGCAATGTGATCGTCGAACCGCCAGAGATGGTTGAGATGCTCCTTCATGATGTACACCAGCGATAGTTCCTTGTTGACCTCAAGCAGCTCGTCGAGCTTTTGCTGGTCTTTCGGTCGGCTGATGTTGCTGGGGTTTCGCAGCAGGAGCCAACGAGACCCTTTAACCAGCTTCCGCTGCACCGGATCGTGTCGATATCGATTGGCGACATCGACGCGGACGCGATCGATTACCTCACGACCGTAGCGGGCGATGACGTGAAAGTGATCAAAGATCACCTGTGCCTGGGGACATTGTTCGGCGATTTCATTGATGTAGGCGCTACTCATATCAAGTGCGACTGCTTTGATGTGGCGCCTCTGATCCCCAAGCAGTTCGAAAAACGGGCGAATAGAGGCTCGTGAGCGGCCTCTTCCGACCCACAGCACCCGCTTTCGCAATGCATCGACGACTACCGTCGCGTATCGATGCCCTTTTTGGATAGCAAACTCATCGATCAAAAGCTGGGTGACGCCGTTCAGATCAACCGGCTCAAGCAGGTGTTTCAGATACCGTTTGTGGATATTCTTAACCGTATGCCAGGCAAGCAGAAACGTCTTCGCAACTTCCTTGACTGTCATGATCTCTGCCATCCGGCAAACTGTCTCCGCCATGCGCGTGGTAACCCGGGCATACGGATCCAGCCAGGAAATCGATTCACGGCTCGGACCACATACCGGGCAAACCACCCGACGCAGGACCACGCGGAGTTCAACCGCCTGACCGAATACCGGTAGATCTCGAACAATCCGTGTTGTGCGATCATGATAGTCACAGCCGGTACATCCACACCGGCTGCATCCGCCCCACCACCCGTGTTTCGGATGGAGTTCGATACGGATCTTTCGATTCTGGTTCTGCGGAATTCTGATACCACGAACGTAATAGCCTTCCCAGTTTCCCAGAAGGTC
>NZ_FTMS01000057.1 GCF_900156105.1 Alkalispirochaeta americana | reverse complement strand
CGGTCCACAATGCCCTTGACCCGGGCAATGCCCTCACCGTTCTTGCCGCTCATCTGCTCCACGGCGGTCACGGCCTGCTGGATCTCGTCGGAACCGGACTTCATCTCCTGCATACCGTTGCTCAACTGCTGGGTTATGTCCTGGAGGCGCACCATCTCCTCCAGCATCACCCGGCTGGCCTGGACAATCTCGCCGGACCCCTCGTGAACGGAATCGGTGACGGCCGATATCTGCTCCAGAGCCTTCAGGATCTGCACGCTCCCGGCGCTCTGCTCCTCCATGGCGTTGCGGATCTGCCCCTCGTTCTCGTCCACCTCCCGGATCCTGCTGTGGACCGCCGCAAAGGCCCCCGAGACGTCCTCGGCCGAGGCTACAGCCTCCTGGATCGACGAGGAGACCGCCGAGAGCTCCTGACCGATCACCTTGGACTGCGCCCCGGCCTCCTCGGCAAGCTTGCGGATCTCGGCAGCCACCACGGCAAAGCCCCGGCCGTATTCTCCGGCGTGGGCCGCCTCGATGGCGGCGTTCATGGAGAGCAGGTTTGTCTGCTGGGCAATGGCGTGGATCACCGAGCTGGCCTCCTGGAGACGGCTGCTCTGTTCGGCGATCCGCCGGTTGATGCCGATCATCCCCTCAAGTTTCACCCGTCCCTGGTCGGCCGCCTGAAGAAGTTCATGGAAGGAGCCGGCGTTTTTGTCCAATCGCTCGGCCACGGAGCGGATACTGGCCATCATCTCCTCGATCGCGGCGCTGCTCTGGGTGACCACCGAGGACTGGTTCTGAACCTGCTCGTCCAGGCTCTCCATGTTTCGGCTGATCTCCTCAATCGTGGCGGTTACCTCGGAGACCCCCGCTGACTGGTTCAGGACCTGATCGGTCAGGCTGGCCACGTTGGCAGCGATCTGGGTGATCGCCGCCGAGGTCTCCTCCATGTTCACCGAGAGATCGCTCCCCACCAGGGAGAGCTGGTCCGTGGCGCCCCGGATTCCCCCGATCATCTCCCGGAGGACCCCCAGAAAGGTATTGAAGTTACTCGATATCTGGCCCACCTCGTCGCGGCCGCTCACCTCCAGAGCAACCCGCAGATCCGCCTCGCCCTGGGCCACATCGTCCAGACTCAGAGCTACGGCGCGGATGGGCTTTGCGATTCTCCCTGCCAGAACCCAGGCTGTAAGGGCCAGGGTGATCAGGGCCAGCAGAAAGATCGTGGTGATAATCCCCGTGAGCTCCTGGACGGGAGCGTTCAGGTCGGCTATGGGAAGGATGTAGACCACGCCCCACCGGGGGGA
>NZ_FTMS01000056.1 GCF_900156105.1 Alkalispirochaeta americana | reverse complement strand
GCGAGCTCTACCGCGTGACGGAGCATCTGGATAAGGTCCACTTCTGGGAGCACCAGGCCGACGAGGTGGAGGACCGGCTCAAGCGCAAGGCCTTCGAGTCTCCCGATATCAAGGAGTTCAGCAAGCGGGTTCATATGCGCCACTTTGCCGAACGGATTTCCCGCCTGGCCGACGAGGCCGAAGCGGTAGCGGAGCGGCTGGCTATCTCCACGATCAAGCGGACCCTGTAAGGGGGCGCAGCGATGGGAGGACTAATCTTTCTGACCAGCGGTCTCTACATGGGCTGGTCCCTGGGCGCCAACGACGCGGCCAATATCTTCGGCACCGCCGTGGGAACCCGCATGGTGAAGTTCCGCACGGCGGCGATCATCTGTATCATCTTTATCACCGCTGGAGCGGTCTTCAGCGGGGCCGGTGCGGCCCACGGTCTGGGCGCTCTGGGGGCGGTGAACGCCCTGCCGGGGTCCTTTGTGGTCTCGCTCTGCGCGGCCTTCACGGTGATGTGGATGACCAAGGCGGGGCTTCCCGTGTCCACCACCCAGGCCATTGTGGGTGCCATTGTGGGGTGGAACCTCTTTTCGGGGTACCCCACGGACCAGGAAGCGCTCACCAAAATTGTGGGGACCTGGATCTTCGGTCCTGTTTTGGGTGCGGGAATCGCCTTTGTGCTTTTCTTTGTGGTGCGCTTTGCCATGAGCCGGGTCCATATCCATCTGGTTCACCTGGACCGGTACACCCGCAACGCCCTGCTTTTGGCGGGGGCCTTTGGTGCCTACAGTCTGGGAGCCAACAACATGGCCAACGTGGTGGGCGTCTTTCTTGAAGCCTCGCCCTTTCGGGATGTGAGCGTTATGGGGCTTACCTTCACGGGGACGCAGCAGCTTTTCATGGTGGGGGGGCTCGCCGCGGGTGTGGGTGTTGCCACCTATTCCAAGAAGGTGATGCTCACGGTGGGGTCCAAACTCTTCAAGCTCTCGCCGATCACGGCCTGCGTGGTGATCATTTCCACGGCGCTGGTGCTCTTCCTCTTTGCCTCCCAGGGGCTGAAGGAGGCCATGGAATCCGTGGGGCTGCCCTCGTTTCCGCTGGTGCCGGTCTCGCAGTCCCAGGCTGCGGTGGGATCAATTCTGGGTGTGGGGCTTGCCAAGGGAGGCCGCAACCTGAACCTGAAGCTCTTGCGCAACATCGTGCTGGGCTGGGTTGCCACCCCCGCCATGGCGGCCTTGCTGTGCTACGTGGCGCTTTTTATCATGCAGAACGTTTTCATGCAGCAGGTCTTTGTGTAAGACCTGCGGGACCG
>NZ_FTMS01000055.1 GCF_900156105.1 Alkalispirochaeta americana | reverse complement strand
TTGGATATTCCGCTGAATCCTGCCACTATGATGAAACTTGTCAAGCGCTTTGTGGCTCGGGAAGTTTCCTTAGCACACGGTTATAATCGTTCAGCTTTCTGGTTAGATTATCGTCATCCTTATTACAAAATTCTTTACTTTCTAGTAGCATCCTTCGCATGGTCCCACAGATTTTTCGTATCAATGCGATCCGAGCGCGGCCGACTCCTCTTCTAAGTCGTAACTCTTGGTAGAATTTTGCGAGATGTGGACTTGCTTTCGCTATATGCGGTACCGACTGCGTCAGCAATGTTCGAGTAAGCTTTCGGGACTCCCGGTTAATACCACCGCCACGACTCTTGCCACCGCTTTCTTTCGCTCTCTGAACGACTCCCAGATATGCATTCATTTTCTTGAGGGTCTTGAAACGGCGGACATCGCCGACATCCGCAAGAAAGGCGAGGGCCATTAATGGAGTGATACCACGGATGCTGATCAGTATACGTACACTGCTCTCAAGCGGTCTTCCAGCTGCTATGATTTCGGTAACCAGCCTCTTCTTAACATCCTGAAGATGCCACAGTAGCTCCAGAGAAAGTTCTATGCTAATCAATGCGGCACACGAGATCGAATAATCATTGAGAAATGCCGACGCGTATCGGCGATCGAACAGACGCTTGCACTCGACCTGTTTCATCGGTACGCCTTGATCAGTCAGAATCGCCTGTACATTGTTCTTCATTTCAACAATTTGCTTACCTATCAATTGATATTGTGCAAATAGCTTGCGTAATTCCCGGGTTGGAATGTCGGGTTTGTACACGGTCGGGAGACCAAACTCACCGGTCACCAAATGGACCCACAAGGCTGTTGCCATACTCCGGCTGTCCTGTTTGTCGCACTTGTTCCATGAGTCACGGATAATTTTGAACTTGAACGGGTCAAGAACGAAACATAAGCTCCCGCGGGACTCGATTTGATCGGCCCAATAGAACGCTCCGGTCGACGATTCCAAAACCACAGCATCTTCCGGTCCGAGGTTGGCAATATAAGCGTGAAGATCATCACACCGGCCGATAAACGTGCTCTCTTTCCCTTCACGATTTTTCACACTGATCGTAGAATAATACTTGTGCCGATCGATACCATGAAACTGTTGGATCATGATGCTTCCTCCTCCTGGGGTAACCGAGAAGTGGGGGTCGGAGGTGCCTTGGTGGTTAGGCGTTGCTTCCATGCCACTATTCGTGGTCCCTACAGGGCACACATTTTATCGGTACGGATGCAGCAGGCGGCCGACCAAACCACCCAACGTGGTCGATCAATCGCCACAGCAGGATTCAAGGCCGTCTGCTGGTCGTCACCCCGCTTTCCCGGGTTGGGTATCCCAACAAGCATAAAACCGCCTGCCGCGTTATACAACGAATAACCGTTAAGCCCGATTCTCTCGGCTTCTCGTTCATCATGATAACCACCCATTCCGGCGACTGCCCAAAAACGGCAGGTTTACCTCGGAATACCCGGCAGGTTTTAGCCTGGAATAGGCGGCAGGTTTACAGCGGAACAGCCGGCAGGTTTAGAGCGTAATTCCCA
>NZ_FTMS01000054.1 GCF_900156105.1 Alkalispirochaeta americana | reverse complement strand
TCTGTCACGGTTTGTGCACCTCGCTTCGCTCGCTTGCGCACAAACCGCGCCACCCCGCTCCGCTGGTCAGGCATTGCCGGTTAAGCCAGCGTTAGAATGCAAAAAAACCACGCCACGCAGCTTATTTCCGTGTTTAGGTGAAATTTATTGGATTTGTTAGGGGGGTTCGGTGAGTAAATGTATTCTTGTTAGAAGTCCGTGGGTTCTCGTTAAGGAGGGTTGGATCGGATACGGGTGGAGTCGAGTAGACTTTTCAAGCTTCAGTTCCCATAAGGATCTGATACGCTGCTTCAGGGAGAGTAGGATAGATTTCGGTAGAAGTGAGAAGCAGATAGTGAGGTTCTTCAATATTGCGGAAGGAGATATTGTTGTTGTACCGGTGCCCGGCGCAATACTAATTGGCGTATCTACCGGAAAGAAGTCCTACGGCGAAGGTGTTAAGCATGGGAGCAACAGAGTTTCCGTAGACTTTTTCAGAAATGCAGAGGGAAACCTTGTTAAGGTTCCCAGAAAGAGCCTTTCTACCGCATTCTCTTCACGGCTGAGAATTCGCCAAAGCGTTGTTTCACTATCTGAGTTTGCGCCAGAGATAGAGCAGATAATAGCTTCTTTGAAGGGTGGTGGTTCCGCTATCTATAGCTCCCATGTCCAAGAAATGGATGCGCTGGAGGTTGAATCTTTCAGGGAGGCTATGCTTGATAATATACGTTCAGGAAGAACCTACCTGCCGTGCGGTGGCGCCGGCCTTGAGGAATTGGTTCTTGAGTTGCTCAAACTAGACGGATATGAAGCAGCCATAATGGCTAAAAAAGGCCAGGATGGCGTTGCTGATGTTGACATCGCCGCGTTCAAGACAGACTTCCTTTCTTCTACAAAACTGCTTATTCAAGTTAAGCATCACGTAGGCGCGTCTGGATTCCATGGTGTTAAGCAAATCCAGGCGGCCGAAGATGAGGAGCAGGTCCTGCGGTGGCTAATCACCACGGCAGAGGTGTCAGATGAACTGCGAGAGAAAGCTCAAGTATCCAATGTGAATATTATGGACGGCCAGGAATTTTCAGGCTGGCTGACGTCACACGTAGCGGCTCTCTCAGTATCCACGCGCAATAAACTTGGTATTTCTAGTGTGCCTTCGCTGCTAATCAAGGCGTGACTAGTGTTCTTGGGCTGCGTTGGTGGCACAAAGCCGCGTTATTTTCTGGGTATGCCGCCAGGTTCGGTGATAACTATCAGAATTCTAACGATTGCGTGAAGCCGACAAAGCCCTCCACGCGCTTCGCACGCTCCGGGCTTTGCGGCTTACGCAGGCGTTCGTCTTGACGGGGCATCCTGGGCTCCCGAGGACGGCACACCCTATTTGGGAAAGATATGATTTCCCGGGATTGGGGAACCCGATTTGTGGGGTTCGATCGGCGAAAGAAACCTGGACTGCGCAGAGAATCTTTTCTGCTGGCCAGATCTGAATTGTCGGCGGATAATGGACCCGGATTTTTTTGGTGGATCTGGAATAAAGGGATTCTCTTCCAGGAACGCATTGATCATGAAGGAAGAAGGACGTGCCTGATGGCCCCAGGTGTTCGTTGATGCTATCGGGGGTTTGGAGCAAGCGAACAACAGCTTCAACCGGACAATGCCTTCTGTCACGGTTTGTGCACCTCGCTTCGCTCGCTTATGCACAAACCGCGCCACCCCGCTCCGCTGGTCAGGCATTGCCGGTTAAGCCAGCGTTAGGACGCCTGGGGCATCCCGGGCTCCCGAGGACGGCACTCGTTATTCGGAAAGCTGTATCATCCAGGGATTGAAACCGCCTGTTCAAGGGCGATCGGTGAAGGCAATCTGGTCAGCGAGAAAGTCTTTTCTGCTGGAAAAATCGATATATTCGGC
>NZ_FTMS01000053.1 GCF_900156105.1 Alkalispirochaeta americana | reverse complement strand
CCGCCCGGTCTCCCGGCCATCCTCGTCGTGTTCTGCCAGCTCCCATCTCAGCTCGCTGAAGAGCGGCTTGGGTTTCTCCACCGTCATGATGCCGCTCTCCACAGCCTGGCACCGGTAGGCGGTGGCCCGGAAGAAGAGACTGGCCTCCTCACGGTCCTCCCGGTCATCGGGTACCCCGGGCCGCCACGATACCGTCACAGTGCCTGCCTGGTTTCTCCCGGGCACCTTCGCCACCGGCACATCTCCCTGGTCCTCCCGGAAGATCGAAAGCATCACCGGCTCACCCTCGGGAGCACCGGTGATGCTCACCGAGAGATTCACCTCGTCACCGCGCATGGACCTGCTCTGGCTCCATCCGGGGCCATCGAGACTGCGTGGCTCCCGGGCCCGCTCTAGCGCATCGGGGCCCGCCAGGGGATCCCCGGTGTTGAAGACCGTGCCGCCGTCCTGTTCAAACCGCTCCCGATCCATCCCCGGCAGCAGAATCGGCAACTTCACCGCAGCCCCCGCCGCGATGATACTGCAGGTCTCCTGATCGCGGGGGTCGTTGCAGGTGGTCACCATGCTCCCCAGGACCGCCGCCTCCTTGCCGTTGATCTTCACCGACGGCGTGGTGGCAGAACTCACCGTGCCCTCGTTGCTGGGCTTCTTCTTGAACTTCACCCCCGGAGGCATGGGAAAATGGCCCGGCGTGTTGTATACACTCTTGCTTCCCTTGGTGGCGGCATCGCGGGAGTTCACCTTTACATCGCCCGAAAGGGAATCCGAAAGTCTGCCCAGGTAAGGGTGGGGCACCTGGGGAACGGTACTTGTGCCACTGCTTGAGGGAACCCGGATATCGTGGAAATCGATCCCCACCACCTGGTCATCGCGCAGGGCGATCTGGCGCCCCTCGGCGGTCACGCCGGCGCTGGCCTGGAGCGCCACCGATCCACCGGTCCAGGAGACAGCACCCCCGGCGTGGAGAGCCCCGTTCTGGCAGGAGACAGCCACCGTCCTTGATCCTCTGAGGAAGACCGAATCCTTCGCAGCGACCCGCACCGCCTCGCCCGACATCTGCAAGGTCCGGCAGGCAATCCTGATATCACCCCGGTCGTTCACCACCGAAATACCCCGGGGCGAGATCTCGATCCGCATCGCCCCCTCCCGGGCCGACAGGACAATCCGCTCCTCCCCGGCGCTATCGCGCACCTCCACCCGAAACCCGCTTTTGGAGGTCATCACCTTCAAATCGTTGCCGGGATTCTCCGTAACAGGCCCGTGCTTTCCGGGGCCATACCAGGACCCCAGAGCGACCGGTACCGATGGATCTCCCTGGATAAACCCGATCAACAGATAATCACCAGCCTCGGGGGGTGCCCACACCCCCTGGCAGGCCCCCGCATAGGGCCGCACCAAAGGAACCCAGGTGCGGGCATCGGGAGCCAGCAACGGCATATGGACCTTCACCCGCCCCAGATTTTTCGGGTCCCGGGTATCCTCAACAATGCCAAGGGTGGCGTGACGACGCTGCTCCGGCCGCCGGTAGGTGTCACGCTGGACACTATCCCGGGGATCGTAGTATCGGCGAAAAAGCGCTTCCCGGTCGCGGTAGCTGATCATGCCGTCCCCCTAATTCAGTGCAATCTCTCTGGCATCAACGCCAAGAGATCCCGATGCGTCCAGGGACAGATCACCGCTATCGGCCGCCATCTCCAGATCCTGTGAAGCAACCTCCATCGACGACGAGGCCTCGGCCCGGATCGTCTCGGCCTCGATCAGCAGGTTCCCCCCCGCTGCGATGGTGATATCCCCATCGCTCTCCAGATTGATCAGCTCCTGGTCAGGGAGAATCTCGAATCGCGAAGCGCCGTCGGGGGAGAGCAGTTGCAGTTTCTCAGCCCCGGGAGTGTCGTCCAGGATGATCCGGTTCCCGCTGCGGCTGCGGAAGAACCGGAGGTTGT
>NZ_FTMS01000052.1 GCF_900156105.1 Alkalispirochaeta americana | reverse complement strand
TGGAAACGGCAACCCCTTTTAACCACTATATCGGCAAATAACATTGACCACTCCGGGTACAACGTACCCGTTGTTGATACGGATCTGTGGCATTAGCCAGGAACCACTTCCTCCTTTCCCTCTCTGGATTGAGAAACCCTGTAGGAGTCTCCGTCCAGGGAGAAGATCCGAACGTGGTGGAGGAGGCGGTCGAGCATGGCCGTGGTCATGATCTCGTCTCCCATCATCTCTGCCCACTCATCAAATCCCTTGTTGGAGGTAAGGATGATCGAGGTTCTTTCGTAGAGCTCGCTTACCAGGTTGAAGAACATGTTCGCTTCCCGACGATCAATCGGCGTGTAGCCAATCTCGTCGATAATCAGGATGTGACTCTTGAGAATTCTGTTCATCCGGAAGGTGCTGGAACGGTGAATCTCTGCCGTTTTCAGGAGCTTCACGAGATTGCTCATTCTCTCAAAGCAGACGGTATATCCCGCATGGAGTGCCTTGAGGGCCAGGGCAATCGCCAGATGTGTCTTCCCCAAACCAGGGGGCCCGAGGAAGACAATATTCTCGTGCATATCGATCCAGCGGAAGTCCAGGAGGTTCACCACTTCGTTGCGGGAAATCCCTACTACCCGATCGAACTGAAAATCGTCAAGTCGCTTCTCAATTGGCAGGTGCGCTGCTGTCAGATTTCGCTTGAGACGACGCTCGCTGCGATCCTGCAACTCCGCTTCCATCGTCTGGTGCAGAAACCCCGAGAAAGACAAGGACTCGCTCTCGGCACGCTCCAGCAAGGTATCGAGCTTTCGTGCGGCCCCTTTTAGTTTGAGCGATTCCAGGATCGCTTTTGTCTGCTGATACCCGCTCATGCCGGAACCCCCAGGACCAGTGACAAGGCGGACATATAGTACCGGATGCCTCGCTTGGCCACCTCGGAAGACGCCCTGGTCCGGATCGAGATCATTGGCCGTGCCTGATCCAGCAGTGAGGGAAACCCGGTATCACGGGACTCACACAGGTGCTCATAAGCCGACTTCAGATCACCGGCTCCATAACATTCTGCTGACTCGCAGAAGGATATCGCAGCATCCAGGATATCCAGTTCTTTTGCCGTCTCTGCAATCCGGGCGAGATGCACCGACTGATCTTTCCAGTAGCGTTGGTATCTCTCCAGATTGGCGTTGAGGAAGGACTTCCAGCCTGGAAGCTCGACACGGTCAGCCAGCTCGTCATAGACCTCCCGGGGCTTGCTCCCCCGTTTTACCCGATGGCCCTCAGAGACGATGCTACGGCCTTTTCCTTCTGGCAAAGGGTGAGAACAGAGTTCACTCCCGCTGTCCATGTCGTAGATTCGCAGGTGCACCGGCCCAGCCTGGACAGCCACCGTTCTCTCGGCATATTCCTGGGGAACCGAGAAGAAATTGCCGGCAAAGGCGATCATGCCTTTGCTATTGGCCTTTCTGGTATCCCGGGGTATTCCGATGTGCTGGTCATAGATGCTTGAGCGAATCGCTCTGAGGGTCCCTCGCTCTTCGAGTTCCAGAACCCGGGCCGGTATACGACCAGTTACTTGATGGATCTTTCCGTTCGCCCGACGGGTCAGCCACAGTGATAATGGTGCGTGAATATCATCGACCGAGGTGAAAGTGCGGGCAGAGAAGAAGCTCGTTTTCACAAACTTTACCGTGTTTTCTACCTTCCCCTTGCTCTGCGGATCTGCCTTCCGGCAAAGCCATACGGCAAGATCCTGTTCCCGGATAAAGTGCTCAAAGTCAGCGGTATGCCTGATCTCTCCGGCGTTCTCACTGACTGTCATCAGTTTATCCTGGTCAATCACGAGCACACGCGGTCGTCCTCCAAAATAGCGGAAGGCGTCCAGCGTATGGCGTATTACCTCCACGGTACGGAAAGGGTGGTCCTGCACAGCCACGTAACGAGCACGACTGGCAGCCAGCACGGCTGCATAAATGTAGGCTTTTCGTCCCCCCGGGGTAATTCTGCTTTGCCCAAAGTCGATCTGACACTGATCCCCGAGTTTCGATTCCTCTTGTGGACGGCGCAACGGTTTCTGCTTCTTGAGCTCCACTGCACCGGTAACCTTGAGAGCCTGAACATAGTTGCGCAGTGTC
>NZ_FTMS01000051.1 GCF_900156105.1 Alkalispirochaeta americana | reverse complement strand
GGCACCTGGCTGTCCTCCTTCAGCACGCCCGGGGATGTCGAACGGATCGACGAGGAAAAAAATCACATCACCACGGTCTATCTCCATGACTACGTCGCGCGGTTGCAGGAATACGCCGATCGCTACAAAGAGTATCAAGAGCGCTACGAACGATTCATCGAAGAGAAGGTGCCCGTTACGGCACCCCGCACCGGCGGGAGCGAGCGGCATGCACGCGCGTTGTATGAAGCCCTGGGGCTGAATATCGACACGCTCCTCGGCGAATACCCCTTGGCCGAACGTTGTGTCTATGGCGATGCGTACCAACAGTGGAAGGAACAACACCGGGAACGCGCCGCCGACCTGCTCATGCCCATGGAGCAGCTTGGCGTGCTATCGGCGGCGATCCTTGATCAACCGGTGTTTCACGCCTCGCTTATCGACTATGACTACAGCAGCGACCGGGCGGAACAGCAGAAAGGGGAGGTCATATTCGGCAAGGCGATGGAGCGCCTCAGTAACACCATGCCGGTGTTCGACGCCCTCGCGCGCCGGTTTGACGAGGCCGATGTGAAGGTCCAGCGGTTCTTCAGCGACCACAACCTGAGTGAGACCGACCCTCCGAAGATCGACGACCTTGCCGCCGAGATCGGCGAAGATAACTGGATAGCACGCTTCATAAGCGGTGCGAAAACGATCCAGGAAACCGACCAGCCCTTGAGCGAAGGTACCGCCTGTGTGCTTGAGATGCTCAGTCATGCGATCGCCATGAAAGATGAGCCCCTGGTGGTGTGGAAGCGGATCGTAGACCGGCGATACAAAACCGGCCTGGTCTCGACAAGTAAAGCCAACATGGCCGCCCGACAGGCGCGGTACCCGAATCCAGATGCCTGGGGACGTGCGATGAACGAACGCTACAGTCATCGGTATGGGCCTATCGAAGCGAAACGACGTGATGGAATCTGGTACGCCGAGTATGAAGGGTTGGGCATTGATACGAGGGGGAAGCGGCGGCTTCAGGGCATTCACGAGGGGGTTGAGTCCTTTCAGAGGGCGTACGCCCTGTTCCAGGTGGCCATGAGCATCTATGATCTCACGCAGGCTGACGGCAACGACGAACGACTCAGCGCGACAATCCGGGTTGCCGAGAACGTGGTATCGCTTGCCTCGAACATGGCTGCCGCCGGGAGCCTCTGGGGGCCGGGCCTGAACATGCTCCTGGCCGCATGGAATCAACAGGAAGCGCTTGCGGCGATGCAGCGGGCAGCGCGGGCACAGCAACCGCGCGAGGCGCTCGCTCACGCAGGAGCAAACGCTGGAAGAGCGATCGAGATGACCGGCGCAACGATGACCATGAAGTACGCGATTGCGGCCAAGGCCGGAGCGAAAATCGGCGGGGTGATCGGCTTAAAAGGTGGCGGCCTGGGCGCGATCCCCGGTGCGCTGCTCGGGGCAATTGTGGCGCTCGCCGGAGCGCTTGTTACGGGGCTCTTCCAGCGGCTTGCCGGGCGGCTGCGGCGGGAGGATTACGAGCAGTGGCTCGAGCATACCTTCTGGGGCACCAGCTACGCCGGAGCGGGCTTCTGGGCAAATACCATCGGCCAGGACGGACCGGAGCGGACCTGGGAGTGGCTCCCGGCGAGGGTCGGCGAGTTCCGCGATGATCTGGAGTTGCAACTGTTTGCCTTCGAGGCGCTTAATAACCGCTATGAAGTAACCCTGGAGTATCACGATCTGTACCGCGTCTCGCGGGGGTTCTTCCGCCGTGGCGAGGTGAGCCCCCTGTCGCTTCTGGAGATCGTGATCGATATGCCGCCGGTGGAAGACCCGACGGAGCTGCGTCTGGAGCAGCTTGTTTTTGAGGGAAACGGCTACCGCGCCGACCTGAGCGAACAGGTGCGATCCTGCGGCAATCTCCTGGGCGAAGCGGCGAGCACGAAGCTGCGCGATGCCGCGACGGGCCGCTACGAGTACCGGCTGCGGCTGTGCGACAAGAGCACCACGGCGGCGCTGAAAGCCTGGAGCGACGCATGGATAGCCGAGCGGTCTGCCCGCTACCGCGCGATCCTTGCGTTGCCCGAGTTTGATCTGAATGACGGCTATTGGAAGAAACTCCGTCAGGGGATGAAGGAGCTGCCCCTGCGCTGCCGCAACCTGCGCACACAGCTTTTTGTGCTTGGAAACCTGCGGGGACAGAACCAGCGGGGTTCTCTG
>NZ_FTMS01000050.1 GCF_900156105.1 Alkalispirochaeta americana | reverse complement strand
AAGTAGCTTCTGAAAAAGGAATCGTGGGGTCTCTGTTCAATATTCATGGGGCTTCCTGATATCAACCTTCCTGATACCAGGAAGCCCCCGGGAGCTCTGGTGCTTGCCTCGGGGTGAATATTCCGGATGCCCCTTTGTCACCAGAGGGGTGTGGAGCGGGCGTGTTTCGGCTGCCGTCGGGCCATGCGGGGGTTCCGTCGGGGCCAGCAGGCCCCGACTGCCTGCGGCACCTCTCCTGTCCCTGACGCGGGGGGGGCTCCCGGCATTCCGCTGGTCCTTCACCCCGGCCAGATAGAGCCACCCCGGCAAGCTCAGCTACCGACGGATCACCCTTTCCCCGATTTCGCGGCGACTACCCAACTCGCGATGGTGCCCTTCGGTATCGACAACCGCAGCCCAACCTCGCTCTGAGAGAGCCCCTGTTCATTCACCATTTTGACGGCTTCACTCTTGAGCTCGTCACTATACAATCGCTTCTTCTGTTGCATCGTTTTCTTGTTCCGCATCTGGATCGTTCAAGTATACGTGTCTACTGAAGTCAGTATAGGCCAGGCCATTCAACCGCCTGACCGAATACCGGTAGATCTCGAACAATCCGTGTTGTGCGATTATGATAGTCGCAGCCGGTACATCCACACCGGCTGCATCCGCTTTTTTCGAGTGAAACAGCCTGGAAAGAATGCTTGTAGCCACTGCAATTCGAAAAACCGTCAATATTGTGGTAAAATGTTAGCAGGGAGACTCGTCATGACCAAAGAAGCGATCATAGAAGAAATCAGAAAGCATACGCCGGAAGAACAGCGGGAAATCGTAGAAGCTGTTTGGGGTCCGACTGAAGACGATTATGAGTTAACTGATGATGAAAAAGCATTAGTGGATAAGCGGTGGAAAGAAATGCAGGAGCACCCTGAACGAAATCTGACACTCCAACAATTGAAAGAACGATTTCACAGCCAGTCTACTGCATGAATTACGGTCTCGAGATACATTATGCAGTGGGCGATGATCTGGAGAACGGTCGGTTATCCTATGAACAGTTGCGGCAGGGACTTGGGGATGAACTATTCGCCGAAGTTTACTCGACGATGACCAGACTGCAGGATAATCCTCTGCTTTTTCAGAAACGGTATGGTGAGTTCAGGATTGTTGTAACCAAGCGATTTCAGTATAAAATCGTATACAGAGTTGAAGAAGAGAAAGTCTATGTCATTGCGGTCTCTCATCCTCGCCAGCATCCAACCGCCTGGATGGAACGCATAGAGTGAAGAATGTAATCATTGTGGTGAAACAACACCCCACCAAGGAAGTAATAACCTATGTGCGGAATAATTGGCTACTGCGGCCCCAAAAAAACCGATGCAGTTATCCTGGAAGGACCGCAAGCGCCTGGAATACCGCGGCTATGACTCGGCCGGGCTGTGTGTCGGGCAGCAGGGCAAAATTCTGACCTGCGCAATGCAGTCCCCGAGCAGTTTCCCGGCAGCTGGGGTATTGGACATACCCGCACCCATGGTGAGGTAAATGACCGCAACGCTCACGGGGGTGCGGATCTTTTCTTGGACTGATTTTACGCTACCTTTCCGATGGCCTGGCGGCTCAGGCGAGCCAGCCTTGTCTGCTCCTCCCGATCGGGCCGAGACGGTAATATCAGAGTAGTGATCGCGCATCGTTCAACTCCCTGCCGTTCAGGGGTTGAACGCCCCCTGAAATCTGCTATACCGCACCCTGCATTGACGCCTGCGGTCAGGCAACCAGATCAGTCATCGGAAAACCGGAAGCAGAATCATCTGGAGCGAGCGTATTCGCATCCTGACCCTGATGAGGGGAGGGGGGGCGTCCCGGCAGCCGAAACCGGCTGCCGTCGGGCCATGCGGGGGTTCCGTCGGGGCCAGCAGGCCCCGACTGCCTTCGGCACCCCTCCTGTCCCTGACGCGTGTGTGCTGGCCCCAGGGGAAGGGTTAATCCTCCCTGGCCAGCAGGGCCTGCAGCTCGGCCAGGGGGAAGTCTACAATCGGGGCGATTTCTTCCAGGGTCATGCCTGTTGCCAGCAGCCTGCGGGCAACCAGAAGCGCCTCCTTCTGGCGGCCCTTCCGGAGACCTTCCTGGATGCCTGCCCGCATCCCTTCCTGAAGCCCCTCCTGGATGCCTGCCCGCATCCCTTCCTGGATGCCTTCCTGAAGCCCCTCCTGGTGTCCCTCCATCTTTAACAGCTGGGCCGTACTCATAATATCCTCCTGGAGAACCTGATCGGTCACCTCGGATTG
>NZ_FTMS01000049.1 GCF_900156105.1 Alkalispirochaeta americana | reverse complement strand
GCTGTTTTGTGCAACCCCGAATTCCCCGAAAATGCAACGAGAATTCCCCAGACCTCGGGTGGGGAATTTTCTAGTGCCGCATGAGTGAGTTTTTCACCCTGTGGCTCTCGCCGTCGAAGACCAGCAGGTGGCTGTGATGCACCAGACGGTCTATGATCGCCGTGGTCATCGCTTCATCCAGGAAGATGTTCACCCATTTGCTGAACTCCAGATTCGTCGTGATTATCAGGCTGCGTTTCTCGTAGCAGGCTGATATCACTTGGAACAGAAGCTGGGCGCCGTCACGGTGCACGGGGACGTATCCCCATTCATCGCAGATCAGCAGATCCAGCTTCTCGATCTGTTTGAGAAATGGTTGCAGGTCACCTCCGTCGTGGACTCGGATAAGGTGGTTCACCAGGGCGGCAGTCCGCCAGAACTGAACCTTGTAGCGCTTCTTGCACGCCTCGATGCCGAGGGCGGTTGCGAGGTGGGTTTTGCCCGTCCCCACGTTGCCGTAGAGGATAAGATTCTGTCGATCGTCAATGAACGAGAGTGACGCCAAGGAGTCTACGCTCGCACTACTGGGAAGCGTCACCTCATCAAAGACGAAGTCGTTCAGATATTTTGGCGCATAGAATCCTGCGGTCTTGATCGCCCGATCAATCCGGGCAGCGTCACGATGCGCGACTTCTGTACGCAGCAACTCAAGCAAAAACTCTTCCGGTTCTTCCGCCTGTACATCATCCAGATGATCGGTCAGCCGCCTGAGACGCAGCTGTCTGCAGCATGTGGCAATTTCCGTGCGAACCGCCGTCATCGTGTAACTCCGGAGGGAATCATTTCATCGTAGCGCGTGGGCTGAAACGATACCTTCGTGTCGGCGACTTTGGATTTAGGCGTAACCGGGGGCGGCAAAATCGGCGCGTATCGGGTGTTGCGATCATGGAGCGCAACCAGGCTATCGGCGTCGGTGATCCCCGCAGTGATGGAGTCGGTTATCGCTGCGCACGCGGAGTCAAATCCCGCAGTCTCGCTCAGGTCCGCTATCAGCCTCAGCGCTGTGCTGACCTGATCTCGGGCTTGCGATGAGAGCCACTGCTGAAGCATTGGCGGCATCATGTCGTACACGGGGGTGTACTTCACTGCCGTGGGTTTTCGCGAGAGCTGTATCAGGTACGGCAGCCACTCCATGCGCTCACCGTGTTTGTCTCCATAGAGCCTCCGATGAGTCACGACGGGTCTGCGGCTCTCATCGAGGATAGATACCGTCTGGGCGGTGATTTGGGCCGTCACACGGCTCCTCGCGTATTTGGGGGCAGTAGAATACCGGTGCTTCCCGCCCTCCAACGCAATCATCCCGTAGCCGTCGGCGGTAAGCGTTTGGTACGATGCCGGATCGAACGGGATTCTCGGCAGCGGCATCAGTGCCGCCTGATCAGCGCGAAACAGTTCGGCGATCGACTGTTCTTCTCGGTAGTGCGGGCGGTTCATGTCGGCGCGGCACTGCTCGAGCACATCGATGTTGAAACGGTCGAGCGATTCGAAACGGGGTTCGGGAACCAGAAGGTTCCGTCGCAGATACCCGACCTTGTTCTCGACGTTGCCTTTCTCATTGCCCTTGCCGGGATTACAGAATATTGCCTCGAATCCGAAGTGTTCCTGAAACTTCCGAAACCGGTCAGTGATTTCACGTCCACCGTTCTTCAGAATCTTCGTCACCATTGTCGATGCGTTGTCAAACCGGATCAGAATCGGTACGCCGTCGAGGTGTTCAAAAATCGCGATGAGTCCCTCAAACAGACACTTGCCATTCTGTCCCGGCTCGAGCTGCAGGAATCCACCATTGCTCTCAGGAAATGATAGGACCAGGTACGAGCCTGCCACCCGTTCGCCGTGGTGGTAGTAGTCTGCCTCACCAAAATCAGCCTCAGCTTCGCCCAGAGAATGTGTCAGCGGTATCGCCGGATCGTGCTCCTGAAACACCGCGGCCCGGATACGTCGATAGTGATTCGCCACCGTCCGATACGAGCCAGTGTAGCCTTCTTCCTCAACCAGCCGGGTATATACCCGCTTGGCGGTGTGCCGTTGTTTCCGCCGCCGCTGTTTGTCTTCGATCAGCCATTGCTGGACCGTATCCACAAAAGGGTCCATGATTGACGATCGGCTTGGCCGATCTTCGGCAGTCTGCTCGCTCCAGTCGTCTTTGGTGATGTACTTGCGAACCGTCTTGCGATCGATACCGTACTCCTCTGCAATCTCAGTAACCGACATCCCTTCACGAAAGAACGCCGATCGAATACGTTGTTGTTGAGCCATTGTGAGCATCCTTGATGGTGCCTCCCTTGCTGGTTGGTGGTTCTTCCACCAAGGGTAGGCGACCCATCCGAGGTCTTAC
>NZ_FTMS01000048.1 GCF_900156105.1 Alkalispirochaeta americana | reverse complement strand
TACATATTCTCCGCCAGCAGCTTGACAGAACAGGAAATCCACCAGCAAATTTATACCGAGGTAACCAACCCGGTACTCCAGGAGGAATTCATGAGTACGGCACAATTAATCATGCAGCGCGGCCGTCAGGTAGGTCGTCAGGAAGGTCGTCAGGAAGGCCGTCAGGAAGGCCGTCAGGAAGGCATGCGGGAAAAGGCTCGTGAAGATGCACGCCGAATGCTGGACAAGGGCTTCTCCATCCAGGACATAGCCGACATCACCGGGCTGTCCGAGCAGGAAATCAAGGATCTGCAGGAACCGCAGGAACCGCATAACCAGCCCCAAATCCACGCCTGAGCAAGAACAGCTGGATGCGAAAGAAGCCGAGCATTGGCTTCCCCGTGCTGGTTTTGAGCTTGTTCGTACCAAGGGTAGTCATCGCATTTACCGCAGAGATGATGACCGCATCACTATTCCGTTTCACTGAAAAGACATGCTCCACCCCAAAATCGTCGCCCAAGTATTGGCTGCAACAAGGAAAAACTAAAAGAGCATACAACTGGGACTGCGCTTGCCAATCTTCCAAACAAGCCGTTGAGCCTGGGATGTGCTCCCTGGACCCAACGTTGTGGCCTGATCGCAGCGGAGCTGTGTCCCCGTTCTGACCCCGATGAGGGGATGGGGCGTCCCGGCAGCCGAAACCGGCTGCCGTCGGGCCATGCGGGGGTTCCGTCGGGGCCAGCAGGCCCCGACTGCCTGCGGCACCCCTCCTGTCCCTGACGCGATAATGGCTTTTGCTTGACAAAAGAGAACGAATAACATTGTCTTTTGTGTATCCCACAGAAAATTCAAGGGCAAAAAAAACTCAGGTACTATCTGGAAACCTATAGCGATAGGGAAAACTATCTCTGCTATTTAAAGTCTTGCACCCATCATCTTTTTTTCTGACAATTGCAATGCTGGATTATTCGCAAACAGTTTTTTGGAGGTTTGAAATGAAGAATTTAAAAGTAATTGCAATGTTGCTGGCAGTGACTGCGCTTGTCTTTACCGCCTATGATGATCTGAGTGGTTCTGAGCAGGGGCCAGGAGAGCCAATTGTTGAAACAGTCGGTGGTGTCAGGTTTCAGCTGAATCTGGCCAACGACAGGGACAGCGTAACCTTTCCAACAGGTGTAGATGATGACGGTATTGCGACCTTGAATCATAAGTTTTATATGGGTGACACCCAGGTCACCTACGAGCTGTGGAAGGTAGTGTATGACTGGGCGACAGATGCGAGGGCTCGCGGGAATGCTGTGTACACCTTTGCAAACCGTGGCAGAATGGGAAGCCACACTGAGTATGAGTTCACCGATCAGCATCCGGTAACTGATGTAAGCTGGCGTGATGCGATTATTTGGTGTAACGCGCTGTCCGAGATGACAGGTTTGGAGCCGGTATATCGAGACAGAAATGACACCAATGTTATTTTAAGAGACTCCACTGTTGCTATTCAGAACTTGGTGGAGGAAGAAGAGGAGACAATTTACCGCAAAGGGTATCGCCTGCCCACGAGCATGGAGTGGGAGATGGCAGCCCGGTATCGCGGAACCGATAGAACGAACACGGTAACAGGGGTAGTAGGTGGTGTAAATTTCGGTAGAGAGAGAATTAAATGGACAAAAGGTAATTCTGCAAGTGGTGATACAGGCGAGGCTCGTGCTGGTTCATCTACTCTTGGTAATTATGCCTGGTTTCCTGAAACTGTCAGGGACCGGTATCCAGCTAGAGTAAATACTTCTCAGCCAGTAAGTAAGAGTGACCCAGTGGACGGAAGAAGACCCAACGCTCTTGGCCTCTACGACATGAGTGGTAATGTTGATGAGTGGTGTTTCACCAGTTCAGGAACCAGCCGCGTGTTGCGAGGTGGTCGCTGGGGCGGTTCTCCGATCTTGCTTCGAGTAGGTCACGTTAGCGTTGCCGGTCCTTCTATAAACAGTGGTATGAGGGGCTTCCGTTTGGCGAAAACTAAGTAGCCTGCCGAATAATACGGAACGGGGAGTCGCTCATGGGCCCGGCAAACCCGGTGGAGGTGCCGGATCCGGGATGCGGCACCCCTTCTGTCCCTGACGCGTGTGTGCTGGTCCCAGGGGAAGGGTTAATCCTCCCTGGCCAGCAGAGCCTGCAGCTCGGCCAGGGGGAAGTCTACAATCGGGGCGATCTCTTCCAGGGTCAAGCCTGCGGCATAGAGCAGATAGAGCAAAACCTGACGGAACCGGGGTGTCTTGAGAAAGAGAACACCTCCCTCCCGGGCAAGGCGGTTCAGCTCGCGCAGGACCCGGGCAAAATCATCTTCCTGAGCAAGACATACCATCCGCCCCATTCAAGCCCCCGACCCGGTGCTGAGCCCCAGCATACAGTTTCCCCCAAAAACACCCCCAATTGATGCAGCAGCATCAAAAAGGCGGTAGTGATACGTGGGGGAACAATGGAAATACTGCATAAGCCGCACGATGGCTTTTTCCGAACC
>NZ_FTMS01000047.1 GCF_900156105.1 Alkalispirochaeta americana | reverse complement strand
ACCCGTTCCCATTCCGAACACGGAAGTTAAGCCCTCTCGCGCCGATGGTACTGCCGCAAGGTGGGAGAGTAGGTCGTCGCCAGACGTTTTTTTTTTGTGCTTGTATAAAAACCCGGCCGCCAGCAACGAGCGTAAAAAACGTCTGGGTAACCCCGGTGTGTACCACAGGGACAAGGTCCCGAGGAACGCGCCGACGTCAGGAACGCTTCTGTCCGATTACCAGACTATCGATCTGTTGTTCTCGTCCCGAACCGCCCCGATCATGATCAGGAGGACGAGCCTCCTCCCGGGCTGATATGATAGTGCACCAGGGAATCATGGGGAGGATCTCCGCAGGAACATGAGCCACATCGGCATGCCTGGGAGAACCCGTTCCCCGGGATATGTTGTTTCGGTGATGCCCCAAAAAATACAATAATCCCCCCGTCTTGAGAGCCCTCTCGGCAGTTGAGAAAACACACCGAAGCTCTTCCCTGGGAACGTGCAGATACGTGATAACCACGAGATCATAAAAGCCTTCCCGAGGTGCATAGGCACGCAGATCTGCTTCCTCCCAGGTAACCCGGTCAGAAATATCCGGACTTCGTTCGCGGGCAACAGTCAGGGCAACATCGGAAAAATCAACCCCCGTCACATTCCACCCCTGGCTGGCAAGGTACAAGGCGTTTCTCCCGGCCCCGCAGGCCAGGTCCAGAGCGTATCCTGGCGTTAGCCTCTCTGCAAAGGCCCGTAAAGGCTCTACCGGGGGAGCGGTCAAGCTCCCGTGTCCGGCCTGATATCGTTCGTTCCAAACACTTCTGTTCATGATGATCATTCCTCCACGGCGTCCAATGAAGAACACATATTGGCCGGAAGTATAGCAGAGAGTTCTTCCTGCCGGGAGTGACTCTGCCGGGAGGGGATAGGGAAAAGATGCTCCTTCGGATATAATTCGGGTATTATGGCAGCGACGGAACCTATCAAAGCTGGTGAGAAAGAGCGAATCGGTACACTCGAGAGTTACGGCATCGCAGGAACGGCACCTGAAAAAGCCTACGACGATATTGCTGCCCTGGCGGCCGTTATTACCAAGGCGCCCTTTGCCTACATCACCTTTATTGATACAGAACAGTTGTGGTTCAAGAGCACTCGGGGCTTTTCATCGGACTCCATGGAGCGGCAAGATTCCTATTGCCAGCACGTGCTGCGTCTTGGAAAGCCTCTGATGATCCCCGATACCGCCCAAAGCGACCTGGTTGAACCGGTTTCGCTGGACGATAAGGGGCCTATCCGCGCCTATTGCGGGGTTCCCCTGCGCGTCTCCGACGGAAGCATCCTGGGGACTCTCTGTATTGCCGATTATACACCCCGGGAGCTGAGTCCTGATCAATTACAGGCTGTGGAGCGCCTTGCCGATCAGGTTGTCGCGCAGCTGGAACTGCGTCGGGCCAACAAGCTTCTTCAATCGGAGCGGGAAATCTTCGAGACACTCTTTGAAGCAGCCCCTGTGGCACTTGTGCTGGTAGAAGAAGAGCGCATTGTTCGTGGAAACACTGCTCTGGCCAGGCTTTTGGGATGTGACGATTCCAGTGCTGTCACAGGGAACCCCATAACGCGCTTTCTCTCTCCCTTTCCCAAAGAAGCCTCTCTCCCCGCCGATACGGTCCTTCGCGACAGAAGTGGTGCGGAGATCCCCGTAGAGCTCGTACAGACCACCCTGGAAATGCGGGGAAAATCCCATCAACTTCTGGCGCTTACCGACATTCGCGACCGGAAGGAAAAAGAAGCAATGCTTTCGGAGCAACGCCTTCAGGCTGAAAATGCAAACCGAATAAAAGACACTTTCCTTTCGCTGGTTTCTCATGACCTCAAGTCCCCTCTGTCGGGTATATTCACCATGCTCGATCTCCTGGCCAGCTCTCCTGATTATTTTACTGAGGAGGACCGGACCTCGGTTATTCGTGATCTTCGCAGCACCGCAGCACTCCTGGTGGAGATGATAAACCAGTTGCTGAATATTCACCGTATAAAGTCGGGTCAGATTCCTCTGGACAAGGCAGATACACCGATTCGCCCTCTGGTAGAGGAGGTGGCCCTTATTCTGAACAAGCAAATTCGGGATAAGGAAATTGATCTGCGTATAGAAATTGATAGGGACTTTTTTATGAAGGTCGATGCAGGGCTTTTCCGGGAAGCTCTTTTCAACTTGATTTCGAATGCAGTGAAGTTTTCTCCCCCCCGAGGGATCGTCCGCGTCGATGAAGCGCCCGGAGAGATCCGGGTCACTGATAAGGGCGCCGGAATACCCCGAAAGGATCTTCCTGATATCTTCCGGCATGAGGTCAAGACCAGCCGGCCCGGAACACAGGGGGAGGAAGGAACCGGTCTGGGGCTTCCCCTGGTGCGGGATATCCTTCGCGCTCACGGGGGCGATGTGACAGTGCGTTCAACGGGGAGGGAAGGAACGTGCATGGTTCTCCTGGTGCCCGAAAACATCCGCGACGAAGACGTGGCTGGAGAAATATCAGACTTATTGGAGTGACACGCCAGACACGCCAAGCATGCCAGACAGGCAAATCACGCCAGACGCGCTCTGCCATGATAGTTGTCACCTAAACCTGATTGATATGGAGGTGACACATGCCACGCTACAGCGCCCAGTTTCGTAACTCTGTGCTGAAAAAGCTCCT
>NZ_FTMS01000046.1 GCF_900156105.1 Alkalispirochaeta americana | reverse complement strand
AGTGAAGGTCTCGGGCGGGGGCAGTGGCAGAGGCGATGTTCCGGGGAGCGGAACTGTTCCCCGAGGCCCTGCCGGAGCTGTGGCGATGGCCGGGACGATGCAGGGTGGCTTGCCGGGCGGCGGGGTGCGTGGTTTGGCAGGAAGGGCCGGGGCTGTTCCTGCTGAAGGACCTGCAGCCGGAGGTGTGGCCGGACCTGCAGCCGGAGCTGTGGCCGGAGGTGGCTCTGGCGGAGCCGGAACGAGAGATCCCGAAGAGGAGCGAATGGAACGAATCCGGCGCAACTACGAGACCGACAAGGCCACCCTCGCCGGGGAGAGAGACCCCCAGCCGGCCCTGGCCCGCAGTGCCAGCCACGATGCTGGCGGGGCCGGGGGGAGCGATTCCCGGTATGAGGGAGCGAGTATTAACCGCTTCAGCGAAGATGTTTCTGAAGAAGTGCTGAAGAAATTATTGCAGGATTATTAGGAGGGGTGGAAATGCCGGTTGCATTACACAAGTTCCAATGCCTTCTCAGTGAGGCAATTGCTGCGTATAGAGAAAACCGTGACGGGATAGCAGGGTGTGGAATTGAACGGGACTCCACAAAGTATCCGGTGATAGCATTCCAGGATGAAGACCGAGTCTTCCCTTTGGAGACCGGAATAAAAGAGGAATACGAGCGTCGCTTCGATTACGATCTATCGAAGGTGCGGATTCATACCGGAAAAAATGCAGATTCCCTAGCTCGTTCGTCCGGTGCTGCGGCAGTAACACTGGGTCATGATATCTACTTTGCTCATGGGGAATTTCGTCCATACACAGCCGAAGGAATGAAATTACTTGCACATGAGATACAGCACACGATTCAGCATGATCGCGGGGAGAGAATGCTCTATCGCGAGGAGATAATCGAGCTGGAAATCGAGGCAGAGGTCATAGCATCTCGCATTATGGATGAGCAATCGAGAAATGAAATCAAGGGAAGGCAGATACCATCCGACCCGCGCCCTGAAAATGCAGGAAGAAGAACGGAGGATGGAGAGGATGGCCTTCCGGGAGTCCCGATGTCTGCCTTTCGGGCTGTTCATGGTGGAAAGCCGTTGATCCGCTACATTGGGGCATGTGGAGAAGAGATGGTTTTGACACAAAGACAATATCAGGAAGGGGTCGACCAGGCGGTGAAAAGAGTTCAGAAGAAGCTTGCGGAGCTGGGAGAGATCATGACAGAAGAAAACTCCAATAGAAGTATGTTGCGGGTGTTCGAATCTTTATCGAGACGAGTTTAACGGAGGAGACATGGCGACATATACCCGTGAGGATGCGGCCAGACTATTGATACACACCAAGTTCACCATGGAAGAGATCTGCGTAACTGGGGGGATGAAGGACCGAATGAGGTCAGATTTTGTCGATGAACTCAGAGGACTGGAACTACCGGCCTTGCTCGCGGACTTGCCTGAGATGAGGCAGGGAGAATTGCAGGAACTGGTTGAGCAGATGCGGTGCTGGCTGGATATGCTTGGATACCGGTATAATATGCATGACAGACATATTAAAGCTCCGGCACAGATCCTGCAGACGTCGGGACAGCAGGAGGGGTGGGGTCCAATCAGGTGGATCTCCACCTATGAGGCATATCGGGAGACCGTTGAAGTACAAGTTCCTCCAATTACACAGGCCGAGAAGGATCAATTGTATGATGAAGTAGCACCCGCACTGGTTGGCCTGACCGAGGACCGGTTTACCGCACTTAGAGTAGAGATGGTAAACGCTGAGAATGTGCTTGAGCGAATTAATTTCGGCATAGATACTTTATTGAGCGAGCTGTATCATTTTTTAAATGGCTTTCAGAGTCGTCGCCAATGGGACGAGTTATGGATTGGTGTTGCCCTGATAAACGGAGGTCTGGAGTACTACAGCATCGGATCAGTTCAGGGACTGGCCGAGACCCCGCATGACATTGAGGAGCAGTATTATCGCGTGCGGGAAGGCAATCTGACTGTTCGCGACATGCTGATGGAAATCCAGGAGAAGGTTCTTGAGCATCAGGTGCAACGCGAGAGAACGATAGGATTAATTCTGTCTTATTCAATGGAAGAGAAGAGGCGGAGATTGATCCGGAATGATTTATGGTGAAAAAGGTTTTCCTAGTTCTTCTTTTTCCCTTGGTTTCTTCTCTGACGGTGAATTCTCAACATATTATCGAGCTGAGTGGTTATGAGTTCGCTCCAACAGTTTCAAAAGAATTGCACGGCCTGAATTTGCGCGTCCACTTCACGTTTGAATTTTCCCTGCCCGAGGGACATGATCCTGAAACGAATCCGTTTCATGGACTCATGGAGATGCGGGCCAGGCTGAAGAAAAGTTCTGTAGCGAGTCAAATTTTTATATATCTGATGACGCACACAGTGGAGTATGAATACGCCGAGTTAGTTGAGATTGTGCAACAGGCGCCTGAAGAAAACGAACTGATCCAGCGGTTGTATAAAGCGTTGGGTGAGCATCCTCATCTTGAAGATGCAACAATAACCGACATGTACATGGAGTATCGTCTCCACTACGACGATGAGTGGATACGGCCTGGTACATCGAAACTCGAAGGACAGAGAGAATGATTCAGATGGGAAATGGAGGATAGAATCGCCAGTTTCTCGCCCCGTCGTTTGATCGTGAGGGATTTGTTTGCCACCTCGCTTCTCCTGGAAAAAGATTGGGCCTTCTCCCCCGCCAGGGGGCGGAGCGGAAATCCCGCAGGGCCGGGCGGGGGCCGCCGGCGAGGGGCAGTGAGCCGGAAGCGGCCCCCGCAGGAAGAGTGAGTCGGGGGTGGGTCAGGTGGTGCTTTGGACGGAGTGCGTGCCGGCCCGAGGAATTGCAGTGGAGCACCCGGTTGCGGCAGCCTGGTGCCGCAAGGCGGCCAGAATTCTTGAACAACAACCCAAAAAATAAGGCGACGGCGGAGAAAGGCCTGAGGGAGACACAGAGCCAGGAGCAGACCCATCGTCGCGGGATCGACATTGTGCGACGCAGTCGTGGGGGAGGAACGCCCGGAAGCGTGTG
>NZ_FTMS01000045.1 GCF_900156105.1 Alkalispirochaeta americana | reverse complement strand
GAAAAACTCACTCATGCGGCACTAGAAAATTCCCCACCCGAGGTCTGGGGAATTCTCGTTGCATTTTCGGGGAATTCGGGGTTGCACAAAACAGCGGCAAGCCCTTTTAACCAATAGGGGGTTGCGGACGTTTTCTAGGCCCGATATGTAGAGCGAAATCTTCGGGCTGGTCTGATTCGAACTCAGGGAGGCCTGCTGTCGTTTATTTCTCGACCGGTCAGTTCGATTCTCGCGATACTGCTGGTGGTGACGATCTTCGGCTGACCGGCCAACCGCTTTCTGAGGGTGCAATTACGCCGGAGGTAGCGAGGGATTAGCCTCTCCAAGACCCCGTGCCTACGATCTCACTTATCCGTTCGGCGGTGTTGAGCACGTAGGTGCGGTACTCCTCCATCTTGTCGTTAGTGAGTCGGACCGAGGGGACGGATATGCTCAGCGCAGCGATCACCTCGCCTGTGCTGTTGCGGATGGGTGCGGCAATGCAACGCACGCCGATCTCGTGTTCCTCGTTGTCAAGAGCGTACCCCGTCTCGGTGATCCGTGTGAGCTCGGCCTGAAGAGCGTCTGGATTGGTTATGGTCAAGGGTGTATGTTGGTGAAGGTCCATCGAATGGACGAGCTGGTCCCTGCGTTTGGGCGGCTGGTAGGCCAGCATCACCTTGCCGAGGCCAGTGCAGTATAGTGGCGCCGAGCGCCCTACCTCTGAGTGCATGGATACCTTCAGCGAGAGGGTAGACTCAATCTTGTAGAGGTAAACAAGGTGGTCGATCTCGAGGGTGGCGAGGTGGATCGTCTCATGGGTTGCCTCTGCGAGGGCCTGGAGGACTGGGCGTACGTCATCGAGTTTGGTGCGACGCGCTCGGACTATGCCTGCCACTTCGAAGAGCTTGAGGGTGAGGCTGTAGTATCCCTGATCGACGTCCTGTTGGACGTAGCCGAGTTGCTCCAGAGTTGCGAGAAAACGAAAAGCTGTCGCCTTGGACATCCCTGTTGCTGTCGCGATCTCGGTTACACCGACCTGATCGCACTGGGCCAGACCTTCGAGGATGCTGATCGTTTTGATGACCGCCTTGACGGATGCGACGTCCGACTTTCTCCCTGCCACGTTGTGCTCCCGCCAAAGGATGTAGCGATACAGTACATCCTGCCCACGGATTTGTCAATCGCGGTATCCTAAAATAAAACGCTGTTTTATTATTGACGCATGTTCGGTGGTAGATTATTATCGCACCATGTGGTCAGATCAATTGTACGGCGCCCTCGCGGCGTCGCGGATTATTGTGGTTGTCGTTATCGATGACAAAAAGGATGCGGTACCCACCGCGCGGGCTCTCGCCCGCGGAGGGATCACACATGTTGAACTCGCACTGAGGACGGACGCGTCTCTTGCTGCACTGGAAGCGATCTCCCGGGAAGTTCCGGAGATGACCGTTGGAGCGGGAACTGTACTTTTACCAGCACAGGTACGCGCTGCCCGGGATGCGGGCGCACACTTTGCCGTCTCGCCAGGGCTTTCCCCCGCAGTCGTCGCCGAGGCGGAGAAAATTGGTTTGCCTTTCGCGCCGGGGATAGCTACCCCCACGGACATCGAGAAGGCGTGGAACATGGGCTGCCGTGTTCTCAAGCTCTTTCCCGCCAATCCTATGGGTGGAGCGAAGTACTTAAAGAGCGTTAACGCGGCTTACCGCCACCTGGGCCTCTCGTTTATCCCCCTCGGTGGGGTCCGTTTAGCCAACCTCGATGAGTGGCTTGCCATGCCGGAGATTCTCGCAGTTGGCGGCTCTTGGCCAGCTGCTGACGACCTGATTCGCGCCGGCAAGTGGGACGAAATCGAAACCAACGCCCAGGCGGCGACTGAGCAGATCGCTAAGCTGCGCCCGGAAGCAGGCGGCGGCGTAGGTCAGGGGGGGGCTTGATGAGCATTGTTACTTTTGGTGAGGTGATGACCCGTTTCCGTACTCCCGACTTCAAGCGAATTGCCCAGACGATGCCGGGATCACTCGAAGTCTCCTTTGCAGGTGCCGAGGCCAACGTAGCCGCGTCGGTGACGATGCTTGGTGGTGCAGCGACATTTGTCACCGCCTTGCCGGATAATCCAATCGGCGACGCTTGCGTCGCCTTCCTTCGTGGAGTCGGAATCGAGACAGGCTCGATCATCCGCACTCCTGATGGACGCATCGGTGCCTACTACATCGAGGCCGGCGCCAATCAGCGCGCGAGTTCAGTGGTGTACGACAGGGCTGATTCGGCGGTTGCGCGTGCTCCCTTTGACGCCTACGATTGGGACACAGCATTTGCCGGGGCGATGCGCTTCCACGTCACCGGCATCACCCCGGCCCTCTCAAAAGAGGCGGCTCGCACGACGATCGCTGCGGTCAAGCACGCCAAGAAGCGGGGGCTTACCGTCTCCTGCGATCTCAACTTCCGCAGGAAGTTGTGGTGCTGGGAAAAGGGTTCCGATCCGCGCACTCTGGCCCGGCGCACGATGGAAGAGATTCTTCCCTTTGTTGATCTCGTCATTGCCAACGAGGCGGACGCCGAGGACGTGCTGGGAATCTACGCGGGAGAGACGGATGTCAATTCCGGCTCCCTCGCGATCGACCGCTATCCCGAAGTTGCCCGGGCGATTACTACGAGCTTTCCTTCGGTTCACATGGTGGCGATTACCTTGCGGGAAAGCGTCTCCGCTTCTCACAACCGGTGGGGGGCAATGCTCTACACCGCCGAGACGGACGAGGCTCTGTTTGCGCCCCGGAGGGATGGGCGGTACACAGCCCACGAAATCACCCACATCGTCGACCGCGTTGGTACCGGTGACTCCTTCGGGGCGGGGCTGATTGTCGCCCTCGACGATCCTGCATACGCGAAAGATCTCCAAGGGGCTCTTGACTTTGCGGTGGCCGCAAGCGCACTCTGCCACTCCATTGAGGGGGATTTCAACATTGTGAGCCGCGCCGAGGTCGAGGCTCTCGCTGGCGGTGATACCTCCGGGCGAGTGCGACGGTAGCTAGCGAGTAGCTCACGCATCTGGCGTGCAGGCGGTTGGTGTTGAAGGTCGGAGTATTCGCAAAAAGTGGTGAAATGACGGAATTACTGTAGGGGCTCTTTCAAAGAGCGCCGCTGAGGTCTTTTGCCAGGTGGCCCTTCTTCTAGGTTCATCGTCGAATTCCGGGGAATGCGTGACGGATGCGAAGAAAGAAATATTCGTCGTCCCGGAAGCCATAGGCGACCCGTTGTAAGCGCCCGCGCTATTTTATCACGGCATCCCGCAGTGTTTTCCGCAGGCTGATCATGAATCTGGTCGATTTTCCCGCAGTGGCATAGCATTTCTGCTTTTGGCCGAATTGGTATTTCAAGGAACACCAGCGCGGGAACCGAAGTCCCCGCGCTGGTGTTATCGCGAAATCACCGCCTGGATATGCTCGGTCTCAACA
>NZ_FTMS01000044.1:2244-3599 GCF_900156105.1 Alkalispirochaeta americana | reverse complement strand
CCTAACCGGCAAGAGCGAGCAACACTCCCGCGGCCACGGCGGATCCGATCACACCGGCCACGTTGGGGCCCATGGCGTTCATGAGAAGGAAGTTCTTCGGATTCGCCTCCTGCCCCATCTTCTGTACCACCCGCGCAGCCATGGGAACCGCCGATACGCCCGCAGCACCGATCATGGGGTTTATCTTCTTCCCCGACACAAGATACATGATCTGACCCAGCCCCAGGCCGCTGGCCGTGCCCACACTGAAGGCCACCACGCCCAACAGGATGATCAGAAGCGTTCCCATCGTCAAAAATTGATCGGCCGACATCTGGCTTCCCACGGCTACGCCCAGAATGATCGTCACAATATTGATCAGTTCGTTCTGCGCCGTCTTGGACAACCGCTCCACAACCCCGCTCTCGCGAAAGAGGTTCCCCAGCATCAGCATTCCCACCAGGGGCGTCGCCGCAGGAACAAAGAGCGCACAGGCGATGGCTGTCACAATGGGAAAGACGATCTTCACCCGCTGCGGCACCTCTTTCACCTCGCTCATCACGATCTTCCGCTGCTCCCGCCCTGTCAGAAGCTTGATGATCGGCGGCTGGATCACCGGCACCAGCGCCATGTACGAGTAGGCCGCCACCGCAATGGGGCCCAGCAGGTGCGGGGCCAGCTGCGAGGTCAGGTAGATCGCCGTGGGGCCGTCGGCTCCTCCGATGATCGCGATCGACGAGGCCTCGGCAAAGGTGAAGCCCAGCAACCGCGCTCCCAAAAGCGTCCCAAAAATCCCGAACTGTGCCGCCGCTCCCAGCAAAAAGGTGTAGGGCTTGGCCAGAAGCGGACCAAAGTCCGTCATCGCTCCCACCCCGAGAAAGATCAGGGGAGGAAATATCCCCGTCTTGATCCCGAAATAAAAGTAGTCCAGAAGGCCCCCGGGCTCGTTCAGACCCGCCAGGGGGATGTTCACAAGGATCGCGCCAAATCCGATCGGCACCAGCAAGAGCGGCTCGTACTGCCGCTTGATCCCCAGGTACAGCAGGAACACCCCCACGGTGATCATCGCCGCTGCCTGCCAGGTCATGGCGGAAAAGGCCGTGGATCGTAAAAACTCCATCAACATCGTTCTGCCCGCCTTACCCGATCGTCAGAAGGGCTTGCCCCTCTTTCACGCTATCGCCGGATTTCACGGAGATCCCCGTCACCGTTCCGCTCGCAGGCGCCGTCACGTCGATATACATCTTCATCGCTTCCAGGATCACCACAGGATCACCCTCGTTCACCTGGGCGCCCTCGCTCACCACAACCTTGTCGATCACCCCCGTCATCGGCGACGGGACCGCTCCCGCTCCGCCTGCTGCCGGGGCTGCGGA
>NZ_FTMS01000044.1:0-1850 GCF_900156105.1 Alkalispirochaeta americana | reverse complement strand
TCGCTGTCGGCATCATTGCCGGCATCACTGCCGTGCCAGCCACCCCTCGGCCCGTGGCGCGTACTCCGCTTCTTCCGCTTCCAGGTACGCCACCACTGCGGCCATCGCCCACCGGGGGATCCCCGCAGCGTCCACCTCATCGGCCCCGCCCGAGACCTCCGGTTCAGACGATTCCGATCCGGCCGCCGTCGGCTCCGGGCTCTTCTCGATCATCACCGCCCGCAAGACCAGCATCACCACACTCAAAAAAAGGAGAAAGAAAAATACAATCCCCATACCTACCCCGGCTGTCACCAGGGCGTAGCCAAAACTATCACTTATCACAGCGGTATATTCCCGTGCTTCCGGCCAGGTCGCTCCTGCCGCTTCCGTTCAAGCATCGCCAGAGACCGCGCAAGCTCGCCGCGCGTATAACTCGGGTCGATCACATCGTCCACATACCCGTACCCGGCCGCCACAAAGGGGTCCATCACCTCGCCCTTGAACTCCTCGATCTTCGCTGCCCGCGCCGCTTCGGGGTTCTCCGCCTCGGCTATGTCCCGCCGGAAAATTATGTTCGCTGCTCCTTCGGCTCCCATCACCGCGATCTGCGCCATCGGCCACGACAACACCCGGTCGTAACCAAGTCCCTTCGAGGCCATCGCGATATAGGCGCCCCCGTAGGCTTTTCTCATCACCAGCGATACCTTCGGCACCGTCGCCTCGGCGATTGCATAGAGCACCTTTGCTCCGTGGCGGATGATTCCTCCGTGTTCCTGGTTCACCCCGGGCAAAAATCCGGGCACGTCCACGAGGGACACAATCGGTATATTGAAGGCGTCGCAAAACCGGATGAACCGCGCTCCCTTGTCGCTCGAATCGATATCAAGCGCCGCAGCAAGCACCGCAGGCTGGTTTGCAAAAATTCCCACCGTTCGGCCCCCAAGCCGGGCAAACCCCACCACCACGTTCGGTGCGTAGTCCCGCTGCACCTCAAGAAAGGATTCCCGGTCAAAGACGCTGGCGATCACTGACCGCACATCGTAGCCTCGCCGTTCCTCTTCGGGGATCAGGTCCAGAAGCTCCGGCGTCGTTCGGTCCACGGGGTCGCCCGTGTCTACCACGGGGGGCGCCTCGCCGTTGTGCTGCGGCAGATACGACAAAAGCTGCCGAACTCCGGCGATGCACTCCTCCTCGCTGGCGTAGCGAAAATGGGCGTTCCCGCTCTTCCCGGCGTGTGCTCCAGCACCGCCAAGTTCCTCGTGGCTGATCTCCTCGCCCGTCACCGCGCGGATCACATCGGGGCCGGTGATGTACATGTTGCTCACCTGGTCCACCATAAAGACAAAGTCCGTGATCCCCGGCGAGTAGACCGCACCCCCAGCACAGGGCCCCAGGATCACCGATATCTGCGGCACCACACCCGAGGCCAGCGTATTGGCTCGAAAAATGCGCCCGTAGCCGTGGAGAGAGAGAATCCCCTCCTGAATCCGTGCCCCACCGGAATCGTTGATCTGGATAAAGGGCGTGCGGGTCTCCAGGGACAGCTCCTGGGCCGTGGCGATCCGGTCGGCGTGCATCTCCCCAAGCGAGCCCCCAAGGACGGTAAAATCCTGGGAGGACACAAAAACCTGACGGCCCTCGACAAGACCGCTCCCGGTGGCCACCCCGTCGCCGTGGATTCGCTTGTCTCCAAGGCCAAACATGGTCGAGCGGCCTCTGCTGTAGTGCTGGTGCTCTACAAAGCTCCCCTCGTCCAGAATCGCCTGCAACCGCTCCCGCGCGGTGTGCTTCCCCTTCTGGTGCTGCTGTTCTATCCGCGCTTCCCCGCCGCCAAGGCGGACCTGCTCCCGGATCGTCTTCATATGCTG
>NZ_FTMS01000043.1 GCF_900156105.1 Alkalispirochaeta americana | reverse complement strand
GGCACCTGGCTGTCCTCCTTCAGCACGCCCGGGGATGTCGAACGGATCGACGAGGAAAAAAATCACATCACCACGGTCTATCTCCATGACTACGTGAGTGCATTACAACAGGCCGGGGATGAGTTTGCCGATGCGGAGCAACGCTATGAAGCTTTCATGAATAGCACTGATTCGAGTTTTCCCCGGATGCAAAATCTGAAGCACCGTGAATCGATGACACTCAGCTCGCTTGCCTATTCCATTTGCGGCAATAACGAGACCTATCAGCGCAATCTGGCATACTCTGATTTCATACAATGGCACGAAGCTACCATTGAGGAACACATCGAACGAGAGATGCCCTTTAAAGCTGCTGCCCAGCGTGCACGCGCATTGCTGATGACCCCCGGGTTGCATGCTGCCTTGATCGATTACGAATACTCCGACAGCGCAGCCCAAAGAAACGATGTGGAGACCATCATCACAACCCTGTTGGAACAGTTTGTCGATTCACCGGAGGTTATAACCTGCATTGGCTCACTGCTGGAAGAAGCGTACACCACAGCACGCGAACGACAGCAGGATCTGCAAAAGCAGAATCTCACCCTTGCAGATCTTACCGAGAACGGAAATGAAGACAACTGGTGGGAAACCTTTATTGCCAATCCCGAATCGCCGGTTAACCGGGGCGTATTACCGGCAAGCGAGGCGGCAGCCCAGATTCTGGAGCTTTCCAGCCATGCTCTGGCAACCCTGGAAACATCCCATGTGGTCGTAGACTTCATCATGAAAAACCGCTTTCAGAAAAACAGTGCCGGGGTACGTTTTTCTCCTGGCGAGGTTGTGCTGCATGCAGGTAAAGCATATACCAGTGATACTGAGCTGCAGAAGCTGTTTGAATCAGTTTTCCCGGAAGGATCGGGTGGTGAGCAATTGACGGTACTAGCGAACGACGGGTCAGTCGGACGAGATCGCCATTATACAATACGACGAGAAATGACAACGGTTCGGAAAACCCGGGGGCAGACAGTTGGAGCTATTGCCCAAGGGCTGGATCGAGCGCTTACGACATACGGAATCGCTACCAGTGCCTATGCCTTTGCGAAGGCCGAAAGCAGCGGCGAGCGTATGGAAGCGTTGCTTGGATATGCCAAGGGGATTGCGGATATGTATACCTCCTACGTAACCAAGGCTACCTCCTTTGCCGGACAGACACGAATACTGTTCGCCAAGAGTTTGAGCGGCAGCATATCGATCGCCTTTGCGGTGCAGGACTACCAGCAAAAGGGCAGGCAAGCGGACATTCTGTGGCGACAGGGGCGGTATGATCGTGCAGCCGCACGGCGATTACAGCAACATGCCAATATCCTGGCTATCGGCAGTAATGTTGCTGCACTCTATGTTGCTAAATCAGCGCTGGTTGCCGGTGGCATAGGCAGTAACGTGGTGCCGGTTGCCGGGCAGTTTGCTTCGGGGATTCTCCTCGTGCTGGCAGCCCTGTTATCCGCAGGAGTATATGCATGGGAACGATGGATTCACCGGGATGCGCTGGAACGATGGCTTGCGCATTGTATCCCCTGGGGAAACAGTTTTTCGAGGGCCATGTCCGGCGAACTGCCCTGGACACGATATATTGCGTACCCCTACGCGCACAACCACTATCCGATCTCGCTGAACTCGACAAATCGGGCGGTGAACACCTACTCGACCGTCCACAGCGCATTCAGCGATATATCCACAAATACCCTCTTCCGATCAGCGGAGTTCAGGGAACGCTTCGATACCACTCCCGGGTTTTTCCGCAGAGCAAACTATATTCCGTATCAGATATTACAGGCAACCATTGCGGTGAACTCCCAGATAGGATCGGCACAGAATCAGTTCCAGCTGACCGCAATGCTTCACAACCACTACCACTACTTTGAGCTGGAGGTACCGGAGGAGATGAATTTGTTTGAGGAGTATTACAGCAGCCGGGCCTATGACGCCCGGACTGGCCAGACGCTGTACCTGCTGGGCTGGACTGACAGCGCCGTTGCCAACCGGCCAGCGAAGAAAAAAGCAGCTGCAGAATCCTACGCACAGCACAACATGGAGTACTTTGATTCGCTGTGGGGGTATAGTGCCCTGCAGAACAACCAAGATCGATACAAAAACGCAATCGATACCTTAAATATGACTCTCAAAAAAGACCTGATGCCACAACAGGGACTAACAGACGCAGTGCATCTGCTATCCGGGTCAAACTGGACCCGACGCGATATCTTTCTGCGCATAGCCTTGGAACTGTCGGACGGCAGCGACATCGCGGTGCGCAGAATGACCGATGTCCCGTTGAGCTATGATCTGAGTGACAGGGCATACACCCATTTTGAGGATTATGAGCGGTCACTGCCAGGAAGACCACCGGAAACGCCGGAACGCTTGCCGGACCGGTTTCGGTAGGTGGGAGTGAAAATGGAAATGGCTGGGAATCGCAGTATGTATCTTGTTGCATTGTCTACAGTGTTGTTGTCCTCCCTAATGATGTCCGGATGTACGCCGACAGATTTTGACCCCCGAAGAGTCGAGTATCCTGATACTGCGCCTCGGCTTGTGCACATTGTAGCTGAAGGTCCCGGACCAAGAGCACTTGCAGAAGACGGTACCGTGTGGGCAGGAAGAATCTCCATGTTTGGGCGAGATCGTGCCGATACCATTGTTACCAGATCAATGGTACCAGTATATCATGTTAACGGTGAACGATTCGGGAATAACCAGTATATCGGTGGCCAATTTGTTATCGATAATGAAAGCCAGCTTTGGTCTATCGGTAGTGGGGGATTGATATCTGGCTCAGCCCCTCCCCGCAACAGCGTGTTTCCCCACAAGGTGCAGTTCTCCGACGGCAAACCATTCGACCAAGTGATTTCTGTTGACAACTATCATTACCTCCACGCCTACGCCGTCCGTGCCGACGGCTCTGTCTGGGCGTGGGGTATGAACAATCGTTTGGGAACGCTGGCACGAGATCCAAAGACCTGGCGGGCACCACGGGAGTATTTCGCAGGACTGGAGTCCTACATCGAGCCGGGCGGACCGGTGGAAAACCTGAATGGGACACCGTATCCCATAGAGGTTTTCAAGCCGGATGGCAGTTCCTTTGACGATGCGGTCCAGGTAGTTACCCACACCGGCACCACTCTGGTACTGACCAGCGGCGGAGAAATATGGGGTTGGGGGTATCCTGCCCGGGTGTGGCCATGGCCAGATCTGCAAGCCGGTGATAACATTTTTGGAAAGTCGGAGAAGTATTACCAACCGGTGATGAGCGTGGTCTCCGAGGTTGCCGCCCCGGCCAAGATTACCCGGCTTGACATTGCTCAGACCTTTGCCGCAGGCATGGCCGACGACGGCACCGTCTTTACCTGGGGCTGGAACAACATCGCCAGTCTCGGCCATGGGGAGATGGAGACTACAAATCCGCCTGGTCGCATCCGTGACACTCGCGATATGCGAGATTTTCCCGAGGATTCCTGGCCATGGATCTCCGAGGGACGCTACTTACAGAATGTAAAAGAGGTGGCACTGGTAGATAACGGAACGCTCATACTGAAAGAGGACGGACGGGTGTTCTATCAGGGCACGCACTATACCGGGGACGGGCGGTATGTCAGCACCGAGAAAATGCGCCAGACGATAATAACACCCGAGAACGTGCCGGTATTAAACCCGGTGCTGCGCCGGGACGGCACACAGTTTGACAATATTGCAGCCATTACCAGCGACCGAGGCTACCGCATGTATATGCTGGATGAAGACGGCGTATTCTGGCATTGGGGGAGGGATATTGAAAGCCGATCGCAAGATTCCTATTACGGACTGTACCCCGAGCGGTTGCCCTTTGCCCGGTTCGATAAGGACCTCAACGAGTGGGTGGAAATCCACCCGAGGTGATGCTACATACCCCCCTGCCCCCACAGCCTGGTTCGCCGGCGTGGACCAGGCTGCGGATGCGGGCCCGAGAGACGGACCATTACGCACTGGATGCGT
>NZ_FTMS01000042.1 GCF_900156105.1 Alkalispirochaeta americana | reverse complement strand
CATCTTGATGTAACTGACAACGGTATTCCCGTTACGGCCGTTGTCACAGGCGCAAATGTACATGACTCCCAGGTTGCAATACCAATGGAAAAATTGTCCATGAGCCGTATTATTCATTGTTATTCAGTCATGGATGCTGGCTATGATGCTGAAACGATTCGAGACTTCATCACGGATTGGCCTGTACTGTCAATAGTGGACACGACCGCTTGATCTATGCGGATCTCCTTTCTGAGAAATAGTTTTCGGCGAAGATCGCCGGAGCGAGGTTTCCGAGAGCCGAATGACGACGCATGCAGAGGCTCTCCAAAGAGCTCTTTTTTACGTTCTCTCTATTCTTCATTTTATCTTCCTCTGTCTTGGCGCGGTATTGCCTATAACGTTCCGCGAGCACCCGAAGTTGGCGACCATCGGGAGCCAATTTGGGCGGAGCGAAGCGCAGCCGGGTACTCGCTGTTATGCGATGGCCAGAGCGCAATCTTTAATAAAATTTTCCCGCGCCCTACCGCCGGAGCACAGGACGTGCGTAGGCGGTTATGGTTCTATACCAACTATTACAAGTGGCACAGCTGGAACGCCACGTCCTTGTCTGACTACATTATAAAGCTCACCTTCATAATAGGAGACACCGGAACTCATTTGCGACTGCAATGATTTCATAGGTAAAATTTCAATACCCACATCAATTTGATCCCCTACATAAAATGCAAGATGCTTTACAAACAAGTCATATGCAACAAAAGAATATTTGCCGAATTGAACTTCGATTGCTACTCTATTTTTGACAAAATCCGTTTGATTATAACTAAATATCGGGCTTTCTCCTGAACTTTCAATTTCAGATTTTTGATCTTCAGGTGACATAGTTAATGTCTTCCTGATGAGTTTTTCATTTTTCGTAACCCAATAGCTAACGCGGCTTTCAGACCAAGAAAGTGCTGATAGTTTACCCTTAAAAGAATTATTCATATCGATTGGGCTATAAAGCAACTGACCCTTTTTAGTTTTTTCTTTTGATACTTTTGTTTTACATGATTCAGCATCTAATTCAGAAATAACATGCTCAATTTCTTGCCATAGATCAGGCTTATGGACAAGTAAAAACTCAAGCCCATTTAGATGAGAATATTTCTCAACGATTTTCATTAATCACCTCGTATTTCCGCTTTTTTTCAAAAAGCGTCTGCTGTGTTTGGCTATGTAACTCTTTATCATAATTCAAATTTATCTTAGGATCAGCTGGATCATAAACCGGCTTGTGCATTGGTCTGGTTTTTAACGTACCATTATATGCCGCCTCTGTTCGTTCAACTGCTATTTCCCAATATTCTTTCATTATTTCGCTTCCTATTCCTTTTCTCTTATTTTTCACTGCTGCCGCAGTAGTAGAACCTACACCTAAAAAAGGATCAAATACATAATCATTCTCATTTGTCATAGACAGCACTAATCTCTCTATTAATTCAATAGGAAACTGACAAGGGTGAATTGTTTTTTCAACGTGATTACTTTTTACGTTCGGTATTTCCCATATATCGCTCGGATTCTTTCCTAGAGGATTACATGATAATTCACCACGTTTATTACCTTTAAAGTATTTTTTATTCGGATATTTTTGAGGGATTCTAACTGCATCTAAATTGAAAGTATAATTATCACCCTTTGTGAACCACAGAATAGTTTCATATCTGCCGGAAAACCTTTTAGATGCATGAAGCCCATGACCAAAATGCCAAACAATTCTATTTCGAAGTTTAAGATTATGCTTTGTAAATATTGGAAAAAGTAAAACATCTAGCGGAACTATTTCGCCATTTGTAACATAATTACCGACTTGCCAGCAAATACTTCCATCTTCAGATAGAATTCTTACACATTCATCGATTATTTTCTCTTGATCCTTGTAATATTGATCTAAATCAGTCCGCTTTTCGTATTCCTTACCTATGTTATAGGGCGGTGATGTTACAACCAGTTTTACAGATTCTGATGGAATTTTTTTTACAAATTCATAACAAGAACCATTGTATATGATGGCGTCAGCGTCTTTTGAATATTTGTCTGTAATAGTAATCATAATCTCCTCTTTTCTCCCAGCCCGGCATGGACGCCGGGCTTCTTGGGCGCGGGTTTATTATATCAAAACATTTTGTTTTCCATAACCAGTCTATCGCTCTGGCTTTCGCACAACGTTTGCGGCACAGCCGAAGTGCCTGTGTTGCGCCCGCGGCAGGCATTTTGGCTTGCCGTTGTTGTGGGCATGTACTTGGCCATTCCGGTTTCCCCCACGCGTATCATATTCATTCTTATTTGTTTTTAATCAAAAATTCTTTAAGTTTTTTTTATACCGGATTTATCCAAAAATTATTCTTTTCTTGATTTTCAACATATTCCAAAAATTGTTCATCAAATTGCTTTTTATTCTATTCATTCATTTTAGTTAGTAATTTTGAAATGTTTTTTTCTTCAAATTTTGACTTAGAGCAACCTGATATGTCTAACAACAAGTACCTGATTATCGATTCAAAAATCATATTTGCATTTGTATTCATTGGGTATCGTTGATATAACAGATTCCTAGCTTCGGAAACAATTCCATTTAAACTATAATCTATCGAAAAAGAAAAATTACCTTTGTATCGGTTTCCTACCTCAATTAGTATTTCTTTAACTATTTCTTCTTCTTTCATTTTGATTTCCTTTCTTATCATATTAAAAATAAAGATTTATCTAGATTGTTTTACATTTCACGATTCTTACGCGTGGGTTATCTTTCTCTGGCCAAGTATTGCCCACAACGTTCCGCGGGTATGCGAAGTGCCTGTGTTGCGCCTGCGGCAGGCATTTTGTATACCCGCTGTTAGCTGCCGTAATTCCTTAATTATCATAATTTTCTCTTACGAATCCGCCTTCCGAGTGAATAATTTGGCCGGTTATTCAATCAGCATTTTCTTGTACTAAAAACCCTACAAGCTTTGCTGCATCAGAGGGCAATCCTAATCTTCCCTTTGGAAATCTATTGCGGAAGATATTAATTTGCTTTTCATCTAAACAGCCTGAATTTAGCCATCCTGAATCTGTTAGACCAGGATTTACAGCATTAATTGTTATGTTTTTATATGCAAGTTCATGCTGCATTGTCCGAGTAAAAGTCTCGATAGCTCCCTTGGTAACAGCGTATGCAATTTCTCCACTCATCGCACTCAGGCTCTGGCCAGATGTTATATTTATCACCCGCCCTTGTTGTTTTTCTTCAAATTGTTTTACAAAAAAAGAAGTAAGCAAAATGGGGGCTCGCAGATTCACAAAGTAATGCTTGTCTAGTTCTTGGGAAGGAACATTCCCAATATCAGTCGTTGTGCTATAAGTTGCATTGTTGATTAGTATCGATGCTGAACCCAACTTATTTCCTACAGTTTCAAATATTCTCTTTATAGACTCTTCGTCCATTAAATCTATTTCAAGCTTCTCACAACGAACGCCTAATCCTAAAATTTCTTTTTGGATTTTTTCTGGCTCATCGTCTTTTAATCCCCATAGCATTGTTTTGTCATAGGGTCGCCAATATGTAAAAAAATACATCAATTCCTTTTTTTGCCAATTCAATGCAAATGGCTTTACCTATGCCTTTTAATCTGGTAACACCTGTCACAATTGCTATTCTGTTATCAATCATTGTTCAAATCCCTCAATTATAGTCTGAAGTTCCTTATTGATTTTCATTATGGCAGCTAACTCCCCAATAAACGAACTCTTGCGTATATACACCCTTTCCCCCTCCTCCGCTATTGCGTGTATCTCTCCTTTTGGTCCTTTTATACGAAGGCAATCACTCATACGCAGGCCATCGCTCCAGGGCCTGCTCATCCAGAGAGCCTGGCACCCGGGAAATATCGGGGTGGAGAGGCGGGTATACATCCCGGCGGGCTTTGTGCTGACGAGCCCACGGGGTGGCGCAGCTGTAACGGAGAGTGTGGGCCGTGGAGGCCTTGGCAAGCCCTGCCGTCTTTCAGACCCGGCCGGGCAGGGCCCGCACCGGGGTGACAATCGCCAGGTCACAGGCACAGGCAGCCGGCAGAGTACCTTCTTGTGTGTCACCCGAAAGGTGGCTTTCGTATTCTTCCTGCCCCTTATCACAAAACGCCCCGGGAAAGAGCATAAAACAGGAACCCCCATCTGTCATCATGGAAAACCCCGAACCGTCCAGAGGGGACCACCTTTGCGCTACCAGGAGGCTGCCCCGAGCAGCCTCTGCTGGCAAAAGAGGGGCTCCCGAAAGAAAGCTGTGATAGAGCCCGGAATCCGGGACTCTATCGGTGGACCTGATCATCTCCGGGAGTGCGGTGTTTGTCAACAAAGAAGTCACCTGAATTACGCCGCTCTTTGATGGATCAGGCGCCTGGTTTCCTGTGATGGGTTCAGGAATACCACTCG
>NZ_FTMS01000041.1 GCF_900156105.1 Alkalispirochaeta americana | reverse complement strand
AGTGAAGGTCTCGGGCGGGGGCAGTGGCAGAGGCGATGTTCCGGGGAGCGGAACTGTTCCCCGAGGCCCTGCCGGAGCTGTGGCGATGGCCGGGACGATGCAGGGTGGCTTGCCGGGCGGCGGGGTGCGTGGTTTGGCAGGAAGGGCCGGGGCTGTTCCTGCTGAAGGACCTGCAGCCGGAGGTGTGGCCGGAGGTGGCTCTGGCGGAGCCGGAACGAGAGATCCCGAAGAGGAGCGAATGGAACGAATCCGGCGCAACTACGAGACCGACAAGGCCGCCCTCGCCGGGGAGAGAGACCCCCAGCCGGCCCTGGCCCGCAGTGCCAGCCACGATGCTGGCGGGGCCGGGGGGAGTGGGGGAGGAGCCGGGAGCGGCGACGAAATAATGACATCCTCTGATGAGTTCCTGCAAGAGCTGCAGCGTCGGGCGATGGAGGACATGGTATGAGCCGTTCGATCCATGGGGAAATCAGAAGATATGTTGAGGATGTTCTGGCCCTGCATCGAGGCATCATGCAACTGAAGGAGGATGGTGGCACACATAGTCTTCTCAGGAAAAAAGACTATGGCGGTGGCCAGGTTGGTTGGGATGTGCAGGAACACAGAAGAGATGAGGATCGGGTATTCCCGCTTGATATGGCGACCAGAGAACAGTATGAACGGCTGTTTGGGGTTGATCTGTCACTGGTGCGAATTCACCTTGGGCCTGATGCAGAGGCAATCACGCGATCGAATGGCGCTCTGGCGGTGAGTATCGGGTATGATCTGTATTTTTCGCAGGGGAGCTACGCCCCGGACAGTGAGGAAGGTCTGAAACTTCTTGCGCATGAACTTGCCCACGTTGTTCAGTTTCAGCGCGGTAACAGACTGGTGTATGCCGAAGAAATCGAACTGATGGAAGAATATGCGCTGGCAATGGAGGCCTCGATGTCTCGTGTGCGACTTCACGGAGTGCATGGGCCGATTGTGGGAACAGGCACGGAATCAGGGATTGATCCTGAGGGACTGGACGAAGCTCTCCGTGATGCCGGGCAGGAAGGATATGCCGGAGGGAACCCGGAGGAAAAGAGCATGGCGGCCTTTGAGAACCGGAATCGCAGGATAACATACCGGGTTCAGCTCCCCAGTGGCCGGATGGTGCGCATGAGCCGAGGCGAATACCATGCAGTAATGGATCGGGTATCTGATGGTATTCGGGCCTGGCTGGAAGATGAACGACGTGCGCGAACGACCGAGGAGTACGAACAACTGATGCTTCGTTACTATAGCTGGTTGCAACGGGCCTGTGCATAAGGAGGAACGCTGTGAGTCACGAAACTGATTTTGATAAACTGGGTCGTTCCCTTCGTATAGTGCAACTGCTGAAACGATTTAACAGCGCGGCCCGAAGAGTAGAGCTTGCCGGGCGCGCGCATGGAGGGTATGCCACCAGTCACGGGGAAGATCTTGACGCTGTTGAGGGTTTGATTAACTTCCACAGCAATGAGGTGGAAAGTGGAACCCGGAGACATGAACTGGTACGGACTCTCTATGAAAGTGATGGCGATGAGCTGAAAGAAACAGAAGGGCGGCTTGAGGCGGCATTGCGAGAGCTTGATGAACCTGTTGCAGATATTCTGTCGCACGAAGAGTTTGCCCGAAAAGAGCAGCAACGCTGGATCGCCAGGGAACGGGCGACCCGGAATGTGCAGAGCCGGTTTGATCAGCTGGTAGAGACGGTGAGCCGGCGCAGTGCCGAGGCCTTTCAGCCGGGATTTCAATGGTTTGGGGTGGAAAGCGGTAACACGACTGATATCTGGAACAACGCGGGCTACTATTACAAGGTGGTGCGCGAGCGGTTCAGCGTGGATGACGAAGGAAACCAGGATGTACTGCATCGTCATCGGCTGAATCGCAGCAATGACCGGTGGGATTACCAGAGGAACCGGGAAGTGGCGTATCACGAGCGGTACGTGTTGTGGCGGCTGCCGCAGAGGAAGCTGGTTTCGCCGGAAGCGGAGTACCCGGGGGAACGGATGGCGGTGGTAGAACTGCCGGTCGATACGGGTGGGAATCATATTGTAGACCCCGGTCTGGTAACGGTGCAGGAATGGAAGCGGGGAGAGGCCGTGGAGCCGGAAGACGAACAAGGTGCAGATTTCATCCGCCTGGTGCGCGGCCTGAAGGATTGGGAGAATCAGCGGCATGGTCTGAACCAGGAGCTGCGGGAGGAACAGCAGCGGGTAGAAAAAGAGAATGCACGCCGGGAGCAGGCTCGGCAAGAGTATCGGGAAAGTGTGAGGTACGATGAGTTGGATGCGAAGGTGTGGCAGGGCGAGGGCGAACTTATGCGGGTGAGGGGGGATCGTCTGAGCGCCCGAGAGTCTCGCAATGGGCTTGAAAGAATCTGGCGCGAATTATTGCTGCTGTTGCCCACGCAGACCCAGCAGCGCCATAATCAGCAGGTGGCTGCCGAGGAGGACCTGGCCGCTCTGGTGCGTGATGCACGCCGGGAGCTTGCGGCCCACGATACCGAACTTGCAACCATGCAACCCACCGAGGGACGGATACCGGAGATTGAACAGGAGATCGCCCAGCAAAATGCCGAGGTGGAACGGCGGATCGCCACGATGAACCTGGATGTGGAGTTGCGCGCCTTGCAGGAAGGTGACGACAGATGGGCGGGTCTAACCCGGGCTACCTACTGCAACTTTCTGGTAGGGGCTGTGGTGGCCGAGCACACGCGGGATAATGAGCGGTTTTATGATGAAGACTATAAAAAAATCCTCATCCAAAACCCCAGGCTCTACTTCAGAATCAATGCGGATGGGGTCCGAGAAGTTGGTCATCCCGAAGACCCTGATCGTTATCCTGGACGTAGCGCCAATGACATGATAAAAGCCCTGCGGCGCAATGCAGGCGGGGACGTGCCGGAGGCGGAGGCGCAGTGGGTTGCAATAGAAAATCCTAGAAGGGCGCATGAGATCGTGAATACGATATCTGCTCCAGTGATTGTAGGTTGGGAAAATGATGCTGGTTCGGGCCACGTGGCAGTGTTATATCCAGATCCCAATTATCTCCCTACTGCGTATGATGATTTCAATGAACGGAATATGCGTATTTTCCAGGCCGGTGGATCCTCTGGCGCTACAACCGAGTTAACTACTGGTGGTGGATTCGGGCAGCGGGAACCATTGGAATACTTTGTGCTTGAAGCTGATTATCAGAAGTATCTTGAAGAGATAGCGGAGGAACTGCGATGAGAGTAGGACGATCTATCTATGCAGTCCTCTTCTTGTTCTTTCTTTTTACAGAATCGATAGTCGCACAACACACGCCCTTTATACTGAGTGACGAATGCTTAGTACATTTGGTGGTAGCAGATGAGGATCGATATATCACTGGTACTGAGAGAAGACTATCCAGAGTGACAGGATTCGGTCCAACAACTGAGCATCACTATATTGAAGTTGACTACCACTACGACCTTGGGGTGCATGTGGTGAACGTGAATGAAGAATGGGTTGTGTTTAACCTGTATCCAATGCAGCTAATACGGTTCTATTTTGAAGATGCAGAACGGAAAGCCATCTATGCAACATTGACTGGAACGACACCAGATTTCTTGAATACATATGCTCTATTCGTCACCACCAACAGCATATGGGAATTATATCGAGGATGGCATGGGGAAAGAGGTGCGTATCCTGAGGAGCGCCAACCCGGGAGGATAGTGAGGATACCGTTCTATCACCCACAGGTTGACGGGGGCGAAGAACCGGAACTGAGCAGGTTTTTCCGACGGATGTATATGTTGCGGTATATGTACGAAAATCGATTTGCGATGACTGTTGCGTTGGATGAGGATGTTGACTTTCGCGCAACAGAGGTTGGCGTAGGAGAGGGGGAGCGGGTTGGCGTAGGAGAGGGAGAGCGGGTGTGGTATTCCCGCACACCGAAAGATAGTCTTCTGCCCACACCGGTGAACAATTTTGAGGTGTTGCCCAGTAACTTATGGATATTGGAACTACAGGATACCTTTCCACCCGAAGGTGAAGACCATGGGGAATACTCAATTTCACCAGTACCGCTTGACCTAAGCGAATACGGGATACCCGGCGAACTTGGCGAGGACGACCTCTTTCGCATTCAGGAGCATCTGGGATACTCGGTTTACCTTGAGCGCATAGCCTTTGCCGCGCGGATTATGTCGGATGATGGAGAAACGTTTCGGGAGTATATCTTTCTGGTGCCCGAGGAGGGAGGAACACCGGAGGTTCTGGTAGAGATGTGCGAGGGGTACACCCTTGAGGATATGCTGTTCAGTCCGGACGGCCGGGAACTCGCGCTGCAGGTTGATGACGAAGTCTATATCATCAGCGGGTTTGAAGCCTCTCGATAAGGTTAAGGTGATTCCCCCGCCAGGGGGCGGAGCGGAAATCCCGCAGGGCCGGGCGGGGGCCGCCGGCGAGGGGCAGTGAGCCGGAAGCGGCCCCCGCAGGAAGAGTGAGTCGGGGGTAGGTCAGGTGGTGCTTTGGAGGGAGTGCGTGCCGGCCCGAGGAATTGCAGTGGAGCACCCGGTTGCGGCAGCCTGGTGCCGCAAGGCGGCCAGAATTCTTGAACAACAACCCAAAAAATAAGGCGACGGCGCGCTGGATGAAGACCTCCTGAAACGCTTTTGCCGTGAGGCGGTGAGCCGGGTGTGTTATCAGCAGCAGCTGTGGATGCTCTCTGGG
>NZ_FTMS01000040.1 GCF_900156105.1 Alkalispirochaeta americana | reverse complement strand
GCTGCCGTGCCTCGCCGGAGTCCTCCCGGTCTGCCTCATAGACCAGAACATTCACGTTCTCTCCATCCTCCAGGTTCTCCACGGTGGCGCTCATGGTGCCGGTCAGGCCGTGCCCCTCGCATTCGCTCGGGTCGTGCTTTGCGGGGCTCCGCTGGTCGCTCCGGCCCTGCCGGGTCCGGCAGGGCAGCCTGCGGCTCCCCTCCAATCACTCACGCATCCAGTGCGTAATGGTCCGTCTCTCGGGCCCGCATCCGCAGCCTGGTCCACGCCGGCGAACCAGGCTGTGGGGGCAGGGGGGTATGTCTATGAGTTACAGCCGATTATTGTATACTTGGTACTGATAGGTATGCTTATCATCCCCAAGCAGCATCTCGATCGGTTCCAGTCCCTGTTGTTTGCGTTCGTAGTTGTACTGCTTCAGGCCCTCAACCGCCTTGTACTCCATTGGAAACAATGGTTCGGGATTGCCCTCCTGCTTCCTGCGGTGCCGATCTTTCTCGCGGTATGGATCAAGAGCTGTGCCTGGTGGCAGTGGGCGGTTCTTGTCCATATACCAGACCAGCCAGGACCAGCTTTCCCAGGGTTTTTTCTCTATTCCCACAATATGCCCATATCCCCATTTCCTGACACTTAGTGCCAGATGAACACCCATAGGGCCAAACTGACTCCAGACAGAGCCAACTGCAGGAAACAGATCGGTAAAGCGATAGGTTTTCGGTTTGTGTAATAGCCCTGTTGGTAACGTAACCGTTTGATTCAGGCGATCAAAAACGTAATGCTTTGGCAGGGCTTTTTCTCGGATGAAGTAGCAGAATAGAGAAACAGACAATCCTAAACAAAAAATTATTAGTGTGGGTAATAAAAAATTAAGACTATAAGTCGCGGTGGCATTGATTAATGGCAAAATAAGAAAAAATGCAAAAGTAACAGTTGCTATTTTTAAAGGCACCCATACCATCGATTCCTTTTTCGGACCATCGACATCCATCAGATACCGAATATCATCCATCTTTTCCTGCTGATAATACCCTTGTGCAATCAGCTCTTCATTTCTTCCGTACTCGGCAAATTCCAGTATCGCAAAGGGCAGGCTGTTGTCCATAGCCCTGCCAAACCAACCTTTTCTCTTACCTTTTTTCATTAGAGAAGTCTCCATGTTTCGGGTTCCTGTAATTGCGATAGGGTACCGACTTGTGTATCAGGTGCATACAGCATTGATTCTGCTATCAGTGTGCCCAGAGCGGCCCCCGGATCAACTTGCTGGGTGCGTATTTTTCGCACATGGGAAATGATGCCAATATACCGCCCCTGTCCATTTTCCGGACTGGGAAAATGTATGCGTTCATTGTATCGGTAGCGCATGGTAAACAACACGCGGGGGCTCTGATCCAAATCCAGGCTTTCCAGGGGTATGATATACTCCAAGCTGGCAACCATCACGCCATCCTGCGGTTCGTAATGGATCTCCGCTTCCGCTCCTAATTCTATGTAGATGCTATCCGAGTAATCTGCAGCGGCACCGGAAACAGCATCTACCCCTTCAGGATGAGGCTGTGTTAGGGGCAGCATCCCCCGATTGTAGTACACTCTCAGTTTTGGGTTCTCCACTCGACTAAACTGTGGATCAAAGCTCAGAATTCGTATCCGCACCGTAACCCGTTGCATCCCTTCTGCTGTGACCGGATTCCACCATTTACTGTAGGCAACAACCCACTCCGGTTCCAGGGTAAGATGGACTCCAAAGATAACATCCATCAGGTCCTTTTCGGCTTTGGGAAACTCCCGAAACCGCGCGAAATTATCGGCAATCAACTCATCCCGTCGCTGATGATGTGCGTTCAGACTCCGCCATGGTGTTGGTGTATCGGGCGGTTGTATTTTACTGCCAAAAATCCATAATACTCGACGTCCGTAGTCACGTAACAGAAAATTGTTTGCAAACCGCTCAAGCGGTGAATACTCAAGAAACCCGGCCCACACACTGGTACCTACCGCGCCTAATACCAAGGCAGCAATCAGCAGTGTCGGCCAACTGGCGACAAGAAGCCCTACCCCCAACACAACAGATATTACCGCACTGGTACCAAACAACAGCCCAGCCTCGTAGTTGTTTTCCGAGAAGCTGATATATGCATCCATACCCGACACCCCGGCAGAGAGAAAAGAGCCTCCGGCAAAGAAGAGTTTTGTCTTGAATACAACCTTTTCCGCCGCCAGCTGTCCTGCTCGGGCCTGTTTCAGGGTATACGTGGCGCCCCAGGCTCCAGCGAAGGCGTTAAAAAATGCAATGCTTTGACGCATGCCTAACAAATAACCATTTTCTTTTGTGTAATCAGTAGTTGCGCTGTTTAAAAGAACAAACCCCAGATTCACATAACTCACCCCCGCCATGAAGGTCAGCCAGCGGGGGTTGGTCACAAGCTTTCCGATAGCGCGTTCTATCTTGGTTGGGTTTCGCTTATAGGCTTGCTGGATCATGCGTGCTGTGGAAATCTGCTTTGTGTCCAGCATACCTCGTGGGGTATGGACAAAATCCATATTATCCGGCAACTCGGTAAAGCGAAACACGTTTTTTCCGTTACGTAGTACCGGCTCAGCACTGGCATCAATAAGCTCGGCCAGACTCACGTGTTCAAACAGTGGCAGTGGCCTGCTGTCTATCCCGCGGAACACGGCCGTGTTCAACCATTGCAGCTGCACGGCTTTATATGTGGGAAAATCCTCGACCAATTGCGAGGTGAGTCCCAAGATGGTGTCAAAGGTGTTGATAGCCGTCAAAACCAACTCTTCAATGTTTGGCGGGTTGCCATCATCATCGATTGCTGTTGCGCCCTCCATCTCGGTCTCAAGGTCAAACTCCATCTCGGCAGAGAAGAGCGCAGATACATCAGCTTGTCCATCAAGAATATTTCTCAGGTATGCAATTCCGGGATCATCGCCACCATTCGGAAGATCCTCGGCAAGCTCCAGAATCATATCCTCGTGATACGGTGTTTTGACAAGCGGCATGTGGTGCCACATAACCCGCTGCTTGCCACAGGCAATGCGTTCTGCAGTGCTTTCGCAATAGAGGATGGCATGGTTGCTATACAATTCACTTTGTAAGAACGTTAACAACATGTCCCTCTTTTCTGCTATTTGCTCCCGGAGTCTTGCACGATCCTGCTTGCCAAGCAGTATCTCCATACGGGATCGGTCAAGATATTTCCCTATCTTATCCTCGCTTTCTGCTGTTCCAAAGCCAGTCTGGTACATCATGATCGAGATGTTGTGGAGTGATTCGAACTGTGCACGGAGGGTTGCTTCCGGCTGCAATCCCGACAAGTCCGGCAGGCCTTCCTTACTATCTCGCAAAATATGTTCAATGTGCCGCGGATCGACACCAAGTCGTAGAGACTGTACAAACGCTACCATTTGCAGCCAGGCATCATTCAGATCCCATTCTATCGCATCAGCGATACTGAAGGGATCAATCAGCCCGGCAATGCAGCCATTATCGGGCAGTTCATGGAGGTCGTCCCGGCGGATCGGCCGTTCGACGGGGTTGGCATTCAAGAATACTGCGGTGTCGTTGGTCTGTTGCAGTTCATACTCCTGGCTATTGAAACTGACAGTTTCCTGGGTCAGCTCGTGCATATGGGTGCTTCGCAGCCCGGCATCGTTCTCCATACGCTCATACAGTGCCCAGCTCCATTGCACTTCGGAGTATGCTATCTGGTACTCGTTGTTGTAGGACACCGGGATGTGGTCTGTTATGTGCCCACGGGGTACGCGGTAGTCAGATCCAATCTCATTATCGCTCCATTGACAGACACGAAGCGTGCCGTCGTCACGGACCTGGTACTCATACCACAGGACCCGTCCACCCGGCTCGGTCCGCCGGACATGCAACCAGCCCGGTCGCAGGGGGCTTAATACGTAGCCATTGCCAAAGTCCGGCAACCCGGCAATCTCATGGGTCTGTATCTGCGGCTGATTTCCGGCATGCACGGCATGCCAGTTAATACTGCCCTGGCTGCATATGATGTATTCACCGTCCAGCAAATAGGGGAGATACTCTGACTTCCAGGGCACCCAACGCATGGGGTATACCTTCAATGGCACCTGCTGAAACTCGTTTATCACATTCCGACCAGAGGTTACTGTTTTGCTCTGCATATCCTGGGGGGAATGGTATTCATGGCGGACGATTTCTACATCTCTTGTCTGTTTCATGACTCCCTCTCATTCCTCATGGGGAGAAACACTATCTGATATGATGCCCGTTCCATTTCATTTTCATGTCCTGTTCCGTCGGCATCAAGAGTTCCTTCCCGAACCACCGTTCCATCGGGGAGTCTGACTTCATAGGGAGTTCCTTCCTCCAACAGGCGGCCGTCATCGGTCCTCCCGCGAACGTGCAGCTCCATCTGTACTTCAACGGTAGCGCTATCCTGAGATTCGGCTCGGCCCTCGGGAACCGCTTCCAAGCGGAAAAAGTACGTGGGAAAGTAAGGATCCCCCCCGGCTTCAGGATGAGGGTTGTCTGTAACCTGCCAGCTACACGTTACGTGCTGGTCCCGAACCTCCAGAAGTTCCTGATACAACAGCACCGGATCGGAACCCTCGTGAGGCTCTTCGTACACGCGAACCCATGCGGTGCTCCCATCGGGAAAATTCTCCGCCTGGGCTGATAGAATGACAGGGTCGCCAACAGTAATACGGTTGGTTTCCTGCCGCCCGGTCTCCCGGCCATCCTCGTCGTGTTCTGCCAGCTCCCATCTCAGCTCGCTGAAGAGCGGCTTGGGTTTCTCCACCGTCATGATGCCGC
>NZ_FTMS01000039.1 GCF_900156105.1 Alkalispirochaeta americana | reverse complement strand
AAAGCAGTTGACGCGCAGTAGTGGGAGCTGATAGATTCACCCTCGCACGGCAGTGATGCGGTGCACTGACTGAGAGCAACCAACCATGAGTTGAGCGGCCTGGTTTTACCTGGGTTTGTTTGACACAGCGGGGGCGAGAGCCTATACTGGTTGCAGGCTACTTCACTGACACGGAAGAGCATCTACCGGAAGAGTGGTTATTGAGCGCATGTTTTTTGTGTGTGCGGGATAATTGCTGAGGAATGGTGTGCGTGGAGGGGTGGGGTGGCGAGATCTTTTACAGGGAAATAGAGAAGGGAAGGACGCGTACGGATTGGAGCGGGACCCGAAATATTTGAAGTGATAGCAGCTCTTCGGAGCTGTATTAGATCATGGAGAGTTTGATCCTGGCTCAGAACGAACGCTGGCGGCGCGTTTTAAGCATGCAAGTCGAGGGGTAGAAGCGCTTCGGTGCTTTGAGACCGGCGAACGGGTGAGTAACACGTAGGTGATCTGCCGTGAGGTTGGGGATAGCCTGTGGAAACACAGGGTAATACCGAATGAGCTTCTGACACTGTGGTGACAGAAGGAAAGGGGCGAGTGCCCCGCCTTACGATGAGCCTGCGGCTGATTAGCTAGTTGGTGGGGTAAAGGCCTACCAAGGCGACGATCAGTAGCCGGCCTGAGAGGGTGATCGGCCACACTGGGACTGAGATACGGCCCAGACTCCTACGGGAGGCAGCAGCTAAGAATCTTCCGCAATGGACGAAAGTCTGACGGAGCGACGCCGCGTGGGTGAAGAAGGCCGTGAGGTTGTAAAGCCCTTTTCTGCTTGAGGAATAAGCCTGGGAGGAAATGCCTGGGTGATGACGGTAGGGCAGGAATAAGCCCCGGCTAATTACGTGCCAGCAGCCGCGGTAACACGTATGGGGCGAGCGTTGTTCGGAATTATTGGGCGTAAAGGGCGCGTAGGCGGATGGACAAGTCTGGTGTGAAAGACCGCAGCTTAACTGCGGGAGCGCGCTGGAAACTGTACATCTTGAATCCTTGAGGGGAAACTGGAATTCCTGGTGTAGGGGTGAAATCTGTAGATATCAGGAAGAACACCGGTGGCGAAGGCGAGTTTCTGGCAAGTGATTGACGCTGAGGCGCGAAAGCGTGGGGAGCGAACAGGATTAGATACCCTGGTAGTCCACGCTGTAAACGATGTGCACTAGGTGTTGGGGTGTTGAAACCTCAGTACCGGAGCTAACGCGGTAAGTGCACCGCCTGGGGAGTATGCCGGCAACGGTGAAACTCAAAGGAATTGACGGGGGCCCGCACAAGCGGTGGAGCATGTGGTTTAATTCGATGATACGCGAGGAACCTTACCAGGGTTTGACATATACCGGGAGCTATGAGAGATCATGGTGCCCTTCGGGGCCGGTATACAGGTGCTGCATGGCTGTCGTCAGCTCGTGCCGTGAGGTGTTGGGTTAAGTCCCGCAACGAGCGCAACCCCTATTGTCTGTTGCTAACAGGTAAAGCTGAGGACTCAGGCGAGACTGCCGGTGACAAACCGGAGGAAGGTGGGGACGACGTCAAGTCATCATGGCCCTTATATCCTGGGCTACACACGTGCTACAATGGCCGGTACAAAGTGAGGCGAAGCCGCGAGGTGGAGCAAATCGCAAAAAACCGGTCTCAGTTCGGATTGGAGTCTGAAACTCGACTCCATGAAGGTGGAATCGCTAGTAATCGCATATCAGCATGATGCGGTGAATACGTTCCCGGGCCTTGTACACACCGCCCGTCACACCACCCGAGTTGGGGGTACCCGAAGTCGTTAGTCTAACCAGCAATGGAGGACGGCGCCGAAGGTATGCCTGGTAAGGGGGGTGAAGTCGTAACAAGGTAGCCGTACTGGAAAGTGCGGCTGGATCACCTCCTTTCTACGAGAAAGGTCACATTGGCAGCTTGTTGGTGCGGAAGTACTGACGGGTGCAGCTGATGGGTGCGAGGAATCGCACCGAAAGAGCGGCGAGAGCCGAAGTTGCACGCGAGTGCAGCGACCCGTTCCGATCTGCGTCCTTCTCTTTTTTTTCTGGGGCCTGTAGCTCAGTCGGTTAGAGCACTTCTCTGATAAGGAAGGGGTCACTAGTTCGAGTCTAGTCAGGCCCATGAGCAGACGCTGAAGAGAGCGTACTGCAGATAAACGAGCATCCACGAATTATGGAATCATGATTTGAGACGAGCGTGAGAGCGCGGTGGATAGCGAGGTCTTTAACATACATAGGGATGGGAATGAAGAGAAGCAACGCAGAGAGATTTTAGAGAAATCTTGAGCGTCGTGAGATACTCATATGGTCAAGTAAGTAAGAGTCTACGGTGGATGCCTTGGAGCCACCTGGCGAAGAAGGCCGTGGTAAGCTGCGAAAAGCAACGGGGAGGAGCACACATCCTGTGATCCGTTGATTGCCGAATGGGGTAACCCGGCTGGCGTGATGGCCAGTCATCTGTACCTGAATAAAATAGGGTATGGAGGCGAGACCCGGGGAACTGAACCATCTCAGTACCCGGAGGAATAGAAATCAAACGAGATTCCCGAAGTAGCGGCGAGCGAACCGGGAAGAGCCCAAACCGTTTAAGACGGGGTTGTAGGGCGCGTCATAGTGGAGTCAAAAACTGTATTGGTAGTGGAACGCTACTGGGAAGGGCGACCAGAGAAGGTGACAGTCCTGTACACGAAACCGATACAACTTCCGATGCGTACCTGAGTAGGACGGCACACGTGAAACGCTGTCTGAATCTGGGGGGACCACCCTCCAAGGCTAAATACGTGGTGGCTACCGATAGAGAATAGTACCGTGAGGGAAAGGTGAAAAGAACCCCGGTGAGGGGAGTGAAAAAGAACCTGAAACCGTAGACTTACAAGCGGTCGGAGCCTGTTTTCGGACGGGTGACGGCGTGCCTTTTGTAGAATGAGCCTGCGAGTTACCGTGTGAAGCGAGGTTAAGGGATAGGAGTCCCGAAGCCGAAGGGAAACCGAGTCTGAAAAGGGCGAATAGTTTCATGCGGTAGACCCGAAGCCGGGTGATCTATCCATGGCCAGGTTGAAGCGTCGGTAAAACGACGTGGAGGACCGAACCCTAGTCTGTTAAAAAAGGCAGGGATGAGCTGTGGATCGGAGTGAAAGGCTAATCAAACCCGGAGATAGCTGGTTTTCGCCGAAATAGCTTTAGGGCTAGCGTATATGGAGTCTTGCGGAGGTAGAGCACTGGTTGGACTAGGGCCCTTCACCGGGTACCAAACCCAGATAAACTCCGAATGCCGTAAGATGCTCATATGCAGTCAGACTGCGGGTGACAAGATTCGTAGTCGAGAGGGAAAGAGCCCAGACCGATAGCTAAGGTCCCAAAACATGACTGAGTGGAAAAGGAAGTATGATGGCAAAGACAGCCAGGAGGTTGGCTTAGAAGCAGCCATCCCTCGAACGAGTGCGTAATAGCTCACTGGTCGAGTCGTCATGCGCCGACAATGTAACGGGGCTACGTCATGTACCGAAGCTGCGGCTTGATAGATACGCGAGTATGTATCAGGGGTAGGCGAACATTCTGGAGGCCGAAGAAGGTGAGCTGTGAGGCGAGCTGGAGGTAACAGAAGAGAGAATGCAGGCATGAGTAACGAAAAGAGGGGTGAGAGTCCCCTCCGCCGAAAACCGAAGGTTTCCTGGGTAAAGGTCGTCTTCCCAGGGTTAGTCGGCCCCTAAGGCGAGGCCGAAAGGCGTAGTCGATGGGAAACGGGTTCATATTCCCGTACCTCTGTATGGGTTCGAGTGGGGTGACGCATGAGGCGAAGCCTGTCCAGGCGACGGTAGACCTGGAGCAAGCACCAAGCTTATGAGACTGATAGGCAAATCCGTCAGTTGAGGTAAGGTGTGACGCCGAGAGAAGCTACGGCGGATCGAAGCAGGTGGAGTCAAGGTGACAAGAAAGAACCTCTCAGGTAGACCATACAGAGACCGTACCGCAAACCAACACAGGTCGGTAGGATGAGTATTCTCAGGCGCGCGGGAGAACTCGCGTTAAGGAACTCGGCAAAATACATACGTAACTTCGGGATAAGTATGGCCTTCGAGGGATAGCAATATTTCGAGGAGGTTGCAGAGAAGAGGCTCAGGCGACTGTTTACCAAAAACATAGGTCTGTGCGAATCAGTAATGAGACGTATACGGACTGACACCTGCCCGGTGCTGGAAGGTTAAGAGGAGCGGTTAGTTTTCGGACGAAGCTGCGAATTGAAGCCCCAGTAAACGGCGGCCGTAACTATAACGGTCCTAAGGTAGCGAAATTCCTTGTCGGGTAAGTTCCGACCCGCACGAATGGTGTAACGATCTGAGCGCTGTCTCAACGCGAGACCCGGTGAAATTGGAGTATCGGTGAAGATACCGATTACCCGTGGTTAGACGGAAAGACCCCGTGAACCTTTACTGCAGCTTGGCACTGAAACTTTGCCCGTCATGTGTAGGATAGGAGGGAGACTGTGAAGCCTGTACGCTAGTATGGGTGGAGTCGTTGGTGAAATACCTCCCTTGGCTGGTTAGGTTTCTCACACCGATCCGTGAAACCGGAGGGTGGACAGTGTCAGGTGGGCGGTTTGACTGGGGCGGTCGCCTCCTAAAGAGTAACGGAGGCGCGCGAAGGTTCCCTTGCGCTGGGTGGAAATCAGCGTGTATGTGCAAAGGCAAAAGGGAGCTTGACTGCGAGACATACAAGTCGAGCAGGTGCGAAAGCAGGTCTTAGTGATCTGGCGGTGGCGAGTGGAAGCGCCGTCACTTAACGGACAAAAGGTACTCCGGGGATAACAGGCTGATTTTGCCCAAGAGTTCATATCGACGGCAAAGTTTGGCACCTCGATGTCGGCTCATCGCATCCTGGGGCTGGAGCAGGTCCCAAGGGTATGGCTGTTCGCCATTTAAAGCGGTACGTGAGCTGGGTTCAGAACGTCGCGAGACAGTTCGGTCCCTATCTGCCACGGGCGTTGGATGATTGAGAGGATCTGCCTTTAGTACGAGAGGACCGAGGTGGACAAACCTCTAGTGTACCAGTTATCGTGCCAACGGTAAGTGCTGGGTAGCTACGTTTGGAAGGGATAACCGCTGAAAGCATCTAAGTGGGAAGCCCACCTCAAGATGAGTCATCCCGTCTCCCTCGAGGAGACTGAAGAGACCAGAGAGACTATCTGGTTGATAGGCTGGAGGTCTAAGCATGGTAACATGTTGAGCCGACCAGTACTAATTTCTCGTGAGGCTTGACCATATGGGTCATCTCAGGACGCTCGAGATAAAACTCGCTGCAAAGCAAGGGATGCGCAGGCTGGCATCCCGAGTGAATCATGCCGGAAGGCATGAGAAGAACTCCTTCATTCCCGTTCCAGTAACAGATAATTGTTACGTCTGGTGATCATAGCAGAGGGGTCCCACCCGTTCCCATTCCGAACACGGAAGTTAAGCCCTCTCGCGCCGATGGTACTGCCGCAAGGTGGGAGAGTAGGTCGTCGCCAGACGTTTTTT
>NZ_FTMS01000038.1 GCF_900156105.1 Alkalispirochaeta americana | reverse complement strand
GAAGAGTTCATTGATCAACTGGATCGGTATATTCGGTGGTATAATGAACGGCGTGTAAAGCTATCCCTCGGGGGTCTGAGTCCGGTTGAATACCGTCAGGCCATCGGAAAAGCAGCGTAAAACCAGTCCAAGAAAACGTCCGCACCCCCAATTCCTGTTTTCCCCGCGCTGGTTAGTTTAGTTTGCCGTTTCCATAACCGCTACTTTTGAAATCAAAGTTAATCAAAAAATTTTCTACAATCTTTGGAAGCCCGAAGTAATAAACAGGAAATACAATGCCAATGATATCGTCTTCATAGATTTCTCTCTTTATTTCATATGTAATTTTAATTAATTCACAATTTTCTATTTTCATTCCAAGTTTTTTAGCAACCAGGTATGAATTCCCTGTTCCAGAGAAATAAAATATTTTTGCCATTAGTCCCATCTCCTTTATTGTATTGCATGGTCATGTATTTCGCCTAACGTTTCGCGAGTTGGAAACGGTAAACTAAACTAACCAGGGCGGGGTTGCCGTTTCCAGTGTGGCATGTGTCACCTCCATATCAATCAGGTTTAGGTGACAACTATCATGGCAGAGCGCGGAAGCCCAAGCCGAAGGCGCCGCATATATTCCTTATTATATGTTGTTTTGCTCTTGCACCCAGTTTTCAATAAGCAATTTTGGTACTCTTTCAAATTCTTTTACATTGTTTGCGATAATGCATAGGTTTCTTGATAAGCACTGAGAGGCTATTTGTAGATCATATGGTCCAATCGGAGTTCCTTGCTTATTAAGATAGTATCTAATAAATCCAAAATTTTCAGCATCTAATTCGCTAAACGGAATTATTTCAAATGGAGAAAGAAACCCATATAGTAACTCCCTGTTTTTATTTGGAAAATTGCTTTTTGCAATTCCATATTCCAATTCTGCAACTGTAACAGATGATAGTGCAATATTAAAAAGCGATTCAGATTCAACTCTGGATTGCAGCTTAGGAAATTTTTTCTTCATCAAATAAATACAGATATTTGTATCAAGCAAATACATTAGAAGCTTTCTCTATCCTGATTTTCAGGTTGCTCTCTTCCTTCTTGAAATATATCATTGGAAAATTTATCAATACTATTTCTGAATGAAGCCCAGATATCATCTTTTGATGTAAGAATGATAGAGTTCCCAATTTTATGGATAAATAATTCTGTATCGTCTATAGCAAATTCCTTTGGAATTCTAACCGCTTGACTATTGCCACTACGAAATACTTTCACTGTTTGCATATTAAATCCCCCTGCCTCAGGTATATACCCTTGTGTATACATCTTCAAGGGTAAAATGCCATATAACGTTCCGCGGCTATGCGAAGTTGCCGGAGCGTACTCGCGAAGGCAAGTTTCTGTCCGCACCCCCATCCGGGTACATTTCCCTGTTTTTTACCCCTATTTTTTGTCTTATGGGTAAAATATAGCGTTTTTTACCCATATCAACCCTCCCTCCGGGTAAAGAGTTCAAACAGGGGCTCATTGATGTAGTAGTGATTCACTCCAATTTTCTCTCTTTTTAACAGACCGCCTTCTGAGAGTTCGTCCAGATACTTGGCGGCTGTTTTGCGGGTAACGCCCAGGGTCTGCACCAGAAAATCGATCTTGGTGTAAGGATGGTTGAACAGAATATTCAGAAAGTCCTGGCTGTAGAATTTATATTTTTTGCGAATGCGGTGCTTGTAATCACTCATTAGGTCTGTGATGTTCTGGATAATGCGGATAGTGTTGCGGGAAGTAACAATCACCCCTTCCAGTATATAGAGCACCCATTCGCTCCATGCGTTCTCATCCCGAACTGCCTGCAGGAGCCGGTAATACTCGGATTTTGTCTCGATTATGTATTGAGAGAGATACAAGACCGGCAAGTCCAGAAGCTCCTGAAGTACCAGATACAAAATGTTAATGATTCTGCCTGTGCGACCATTCCCGTCATAAAAGGGATGGATACTCTCAAATTGGTAATGGATCATAGCCATTTTAACCAACGGTTCCAGGTCACTCAGATTCTGGTCATTGATAAATGTTTCCAGGTTACCCATGAGGCTGACAATCTCATCGGGCTGCTGGGGAGGTGTATAAACTACTTTTCCGGTGGCGGGGTTCACCAGCTCGGTACCGGCCTGGGTTCGGAAACCGGCCCGGTTGCGTTCCAGCTCTTTTTGAATTTCCAGAATGATATTGTTGGTTAAAAGATTGTTCCGCTGGATGAGCTTGAAGCCCTTTTTCAGAGCTGTAGAATAATTTTGCACCTCTTTTGCCGCGGCGTTTCCAATATAGTCAGAAAAAAGCTCTTCTTTAAACAGTTCATCATGGGTTGTAATGATATTTTCAATGGCAGAACTGTCTTTAGCCTCCTGAAGGGCAAGAGTGTTAATCAAAATATTCTCATTGGGAATGGTTTTGCAGATACCCTTTAACTCCGCCAGGCATCTGCCGGCTTCAATACATTTTTTCAGGATTTCCCGTGTTTCCAAATCTACTTCCGGCGGCAGCGGTTTAAGAATAAATTTATTCATAGCCCAACTCCATCAAAAATTCATGCAGCTGTGACGAAGCCTTGTCCCGTTCGGCTTCAATCTCTTTTGCAGTAACAGCGTACTTATCCCAAAGATTTTCCACGACTTTTATGCAGGCCCGTTTGTCGTCCTGCAAGTACCGGGTGTAAGTTCCCAGCAGCATGCTTTTAAGCCGTTTCAGTATGACCTGCCTGGCTTCATCGGTGCTGATTTTTTTGCGGGGACTTTCTACCAGTTCATCCCGCTTATTCTCAATGGCTTTAATATTCTTCTTAAGCTCTTTTAGTTCATCTTCCAGCGCTTTATGGCGTGACAAGGCTTTCTCAATATATTGGGTCTGTTTGTAAACGGTTATACCGTTTTCTATTGTTGTCTCTATCTTCTCGGTATAGTCTGTTGAATGATTGACTCTTCCGGCCAGTTCACAGATTTTCTTTCCGTTTTCAAACACCGGGTTATTCTGGGCAAAACCTTCGGTGCAATAGAACCCTTTTTTCTCACCCCCGGGAAGCTTGCCGGCCGCCTTGATCTCGGCAAAGAGATCGGCAACAAGAGCTTTTAGGGTTTTAAGTTCATGCTTCCACGCTGCATTCAACTCTTTCAGGCTGTCTTTTTTGTCTTTTACTTCGGATGAGGGAAGCACGCCGGTATCTTCATCATCTTCAAAATCCTCATCATCGGCAGTCGTAAATAGTGACTGCAGCTCCTCGATTCTTGACTGGTATTTTTCCATCTCTTCCAGAACTTGCGGAAACTGACTCTGCAGGATTTCTTCATCGGGAATCAGTTCCGGCCCCCATCCGCTGGCCGCGATGGATTTAAAGTCCGCCTTCAGTTCATCCACATAGTTGGCAAATGCTCCACGCACCTGCGAAAAGGAGAGTATGTTCTGATTACTCAGCAATTTTTCAATGCTTTGGATAAGAGTCCGGCGCATCAGAAACACATTACCGGCACTTTCATGCTGGTTATCCGGATCATGCGCCAGCGCTTCTACCACAGGATGGTTTTTGTTCCACCATTTCGAAAGAGATGTTATAAATTGTTCATGCCTTTTCTGCAAACCCGGGTGCTTGTTGATAAACTCGGAAATGGAGCGCCTGTTATCCAGCTTGCCTGAAAATTGATAATAATCATTATCTTTTTCTGAAAAACAGTCTTCTTTCAAATCCTTGTAGTTGTTCCAGAAATGTGTCAGGCAATCAACCTCTTTCTTTGGTATCCCGCCGTGCAGGTGTGCCCTTACATCCTGGGGCTCAGGTGGGGGAGCATTATCTACATAGCGTCTGATATTGCAATTGTATTCTTCCGCGATAATTTCTGAAACCGGTACCCTGCACGCATACATGGGCTGTTTTGTGTCATCATCTATAATGCTGAAAGTTGCTTCCGGTACGTCTTTACCGGTGTGGTAGGTATGAACAATTTTATCGATGTCCTCAGGTCTCAGGTAATTGCGTGCACTGCCTTCCCGGTAACCCCGGTCGGCATTGATAAACAGCACATGGCCATTCTTTCTTTTGTTAGCATCTTTTTTATTCAGCACAAGAATACAGGCAGGGATACCTGTGCCATAGAAAAGACTTGCCGGTAAACCAATTATCGCTTCCAGGTACCCATGGTCCATGAAATACTTACGGGCTTCAGCCTCTTCGCCTCCGCGGAACATTACCCCGTGAGGCATAACCGTCGCCAGGCGACCATCACTCTTGAGTACCGCCAGCATATGTTGGACAAACATCAGGTCTGCCTTTCTTACCTTTCTCCGGCATAAAGACCGGGAAGCGGCCGGGAAATTTCAAATCTTTCTTCGAGTAATTGTGGCTGAACGGTGGATTAGCCATTACCCGGTCATAACGCTTTAGCTCATTATGTTCATCCATATGCTGGGGATTTTTTATTGTATCTTCCTGGCGGATATCTGCATGGGAAATTCCATGAAGGAGCATATTCATTTTACAGATGGACCAGGTAGTACCCATTTTTTCCTGCCCATAAAGTGATAGTTCACTGGGTTCATCCCCACATTCGCGAAGGTAATCACGAGCTTGAATGAGCATACCGCCAGAACCAACCGTCGGGTCATAGATGCTCATTTCCTCTTTTGGATCACAAATTTCGACTATAATGCGCACAACTTCAGAAGGGGTATAAAATTCGCCTGCTTTTTTGCCGGCAGAATCGGCAAAGTACTTGATCAGCCACGCATAGGCGGCTCCAAGTAAATCAGGGAATTCAAAATCATCGTCTTTCAGCGGTATTTTCTCAAAGTTCTGTAGAAAATCCGCCAGAGTATCGTCATCCAGAGTCCGCTGCCCGATCTTTCTGTTGAAGTTGATGGTCTTCAGCACATCCTGCAAGGCTTCGGGGTTAGCATCTTCAATGGCTTCAAGAGCTTTGTTAAGCATGGTGCCGACGTTTTCTTTGAGGTGCTTTAAAGCGGGGATTTGCTTTCGATCCTCAGAACCATCGTCTTTTTTAAATACCTGTATCCAGCCTTCGTTCCATCGTGCCCTGGGCGGAACATAAAAATACTTCCCGGAATAGTTATCCTTGTCTTCCAGTTCTGTCTGGATATCGGCTTCGGTTAAGCCCTGTTCGGATAGTTCTCTTCGCAGTTCTGCTCTTCTCTGATCAAAGAGGTCACTGGCTCGCTTGAGAAAGAGCATACCAAAGATATATTCCTTATATTCGCTGGCATCCATGCTGCCGCGAAGATCATCACAGGCAGTGAGTAATAAGTTTCCAAGTTTTGCTAATGTCAGTTTTGCCATTCATTCCTCTTATTCTTAGCCCGGCATGGACGCCGGGCTTCTTGGGGCGCGGGGATTTTAGAATCTTCCGCTTTTTAATTTTATCATATCCACCTTTGTCTTGGCGCGGTATTGCCTATAACGTTCCGCTTGTAGCCGAAGTTGCCGTTTCCAACCCTGCACCCGCTTCCGCTAATATGATACAGCGGTATTTTTCCGCCATCCCGGCCCAAGCTATCGGTTTGGCATACCCCCAGGCTGAGAGGAATTCGCCACTCTCCGCCCAGCCGGCTGTGCCGGTCTGGTTAAGCGTTATGTTAAACGCAATATATTATCTTACGTCTTTAAGGTTTCCAGTTACATATTTGTGTAAAATACTCGTAACAAGGGTTTGATAGGGGATGCCTTCTTCCAGAGCCTTTGTTTTTAAAGCCTCTACGTCGCGTTTAGAAATCCGGATGTTTATTCTGTAGTCTT
>NZ_FTMS01000037.1 GCF_900156105.1 Alkalispirochaeta americana | reverse complement strand
TCTGTCACGGTTTGTGCACCTCGCTTCGCTCGCTTGCGCACAAACCGCGCCACCCCGCTCCGCTGGTCAGGCATTGCCGGTTAAGCCAGCGTTAGATTGACCCTTCGGGCCGAGGAATAAGGATGAAAAAGCAAGTAATATCAGATTGGGAATATTTTGAGAAGCTTGTTTCGTTTATTGAAAAAACAATATCACCAAGATCAAAAATAGAACATAATGTAAGTCTTGATGATCTATCTCGAGATAGCGATAAACGACAATGTGATGTAATAATTAGAACAGGAGAACCACCAAGAGAAACAATAACTTTGGTTGAAGTGCAAAATAGAAGTCGTGGCTTTAATATCACTTTTTTTGATGGATTAATTGAAAAAATGAGAAAAGTTGGGGCACAACATTTAATAGTTGTTTCCAGAAAAAGTTTTCCAAAATCTATTATAAATGAAGCTAAAAGACTTGGAAATACAATTCGCCTAGTTTACTTTGATGATGATGCAATTATGGAACCCGATCTACCTAGATTCACTGATGACTGTATTATACTAAAAACTAAAAATATTATTAGAGTGAACAATGTTAGTATTAGGGTAAATAAAGGACACCTGCAAAAAATAAATAGAAAAGATAAATCAAGTACTCAAGATAGAGTATTTATAATTGGTGGGAAAGTATTATCAATAAACGATATTGTTAATACTCATTGTTTATCTGACTTGAATTATGATGTGCATCAAGTAAAGTTTATTTTTGATTCTACTCTCCTGAATGATGAAATATATCTTCTTGATTCAATAACTGAAGAAAAACACTCAATTAAGTTGAATATTTCTGCTGATGTAGAAATTGAAAATATTAAATTGCCAATAAACTATATTACATATTCACAAGTCGGATATAGTAATTCTCTTGCAATTGTTATGTATGCAAGTGGAATATGGCGTGGAAATGAATCCTATATTACAGCTGTAATGAAGAAAATGAATGATATTTATCATATGACTATATATGATAAATCTGAAAACCTTAAAAACTCAAATATTGAAGTATATGAAATTGAAAAAATCTAACAACTGCTTCAACCTGATAATTCCTTTGTCACAATTTTTGCAACGCTTCGCTCTTGTTGCAAAAATTGCGCCAAGCCGCTGCGCGGCGCGGAATTACAGGTTAAGCAAATGTTCGTCTTGACGGGGCATCCTGGGCTCCCGAGGACGGCACACCCTATTTGGAAAGATATGATTTCCCGGGATTGGGGAACCCGATTTGTGGGGTTCGATCGGCGAAAGAATCCTGGACTGCGCAGAGAATCTTTTCTGCTGGCCAGATCTGAATTGTCGGCGGATAATGGACCCGGATTTTTTTGGTGGATCTGGAATAGAGGGATTCTCTTCCAGGAACGCATTGATCATGAAGGAAGAAGGATGTGCCTGATGGCCCCAGGTGTTCGTTGATGCTATCGGGGGTTTGAAGCAAGCGAACAACAGCTTAAACCTGACTCGCCTATTGGCACGGATTGCGATCCCCTACCCGATAGCATAAACCGCGCCAATTGACGGCTCGCAGGTTAAGCCAGCGTTAGATTGACCCTGCGGGCAGAAACGCAACCATAATCACATAAAATGGTTGACGCGCCACAGTATATGGTGTAATATTATCGGTAGGAGGTTGATATGGATCAAGAACGAGAAGATTTATGTTCTCTTACCGTTAAAGGTATAAGCACTAAATCAAAAGAAAATTTTAGTTTGTTTTGTGCCCTGCAAGGCAGGAGTATGCAAGAAGTAATAAGGGATTTTATCAATTCAGTGCAAGTTCCACATGAAGGTGCCAAAAATTACATGATGTTTCAAACTGTAATTAACATTTTATCCTTAAATAAAGGTCTTATTGATAGTTTCATTTTAGAGCAAGAGCCAATGTATAATTACCTTGATCAAGATCAGAAAGATGCTTCACGTCAAATATTTTGTTCGATGAATCCATCATACATTTACAAAAAATATATTGATTGGTTAGATGCGAAGTAATAAACTCTGATTATAAATCGGAGAATAAATGTAAGCGTCAATTTCACCGCACGTCTGCGAGAAACGCGGTGTTGACCTCTTCAGGATTGAGATTGGCTGGCATGAGAATCTCCCACTCACCAGAAACACGGATCTCGGGAAGCTTGCTCAGCACATAGTACAGGTATCCATAGGGATTCATCCCGTTTTGCTTCGCAGTCTCGATCAGCGAGAACAAGTTGCTCGATGCCTGCGCGCCGCGAGGGCTGCCCGAGAACAGAAAGTTCTTCCGGCCAACCACAAAGGGGTTGCCGTTTCCACTTCTGTCACGGTTTGTGCACCTCGCTTCGCTCGCTTCGCTCGCTTGCGCACAAACCGCGCCACCCCGCTCCGCTGGTCAGGCATTGCCGGTTAAGCCAGCGTTCGATGGACGCTTCGCGCAAGAGGAATAAAAATTGGATAAAATTGAAAAAGTATGTCTAATTACAGGTGCTGGAAAAGGCATCGGACGAGAATTTACACTTTCACTTCTGATGAATGGCTATTCTGTAGCTGCTTGTTCAAGAACTGAATCTGACTTAATAACTTTATCTAAACTAGTTGAAGAAAGAATGTTGTCTGATAAATTTATTTATAAATCTTTTGATGTTCGTCATTTTGAAGCTACACAGTCCTTCATAATAGACATAGAAAATAAATTTGGAAGACTTGATTGTGTTATTATTAATGCAGGTGTTTCAACAGAAAATTCAACTGTAGAAAATGCTGATTTAAATAAATGGATTGAAGCCATTGAAATAAACCTTATCGGAGCAGCTAAAACTGCCAAAGCAGTAATTCCAGCATTAAAGAAAAAAGGATCAGGGAACATAATTTTTATTGGTTCCGGACTGGGGCATAAAGGAATACCTGGAACTTCTTCATATTCTTGTTCAAAATCCGGTATGTGGATGTTAACTAAAATTCTGGCGCAGGAATTAATTGAGTACAATATATTAGTAAATGAACTAATTCCTGGTCCAGTAAAAACAAAGATTGACAGAAGTGTTAATGAAAGTCGGACAACAAAAGCCTTTTCAAATGAGTGGAATAAAAATCCAGAAGATGTAATACCATTGTTGAATTTCATGTTATCATTTGATGAGACAGGACCAACTGGACAAACTTTTAGTTTGACAAGAAGAGAAATATAAGACATCGAACAACGAGTTCAACCTGACTCGCCTATGTCACAGTACCTGCTAATTGCGGCTATTCGCCGCGCAGGAACTGCGCCATTTAACGGCTCGCAGGTTAACTCAATGTTAGAGTGACGCCTTCGGCGCTAAGAGAAAGAAAATGAAAAATATAATTGGATATAAACAAACAGAAATTATTATCAAAAGAGAATCTCAATTGAATGATGTGGTCGGTGTAGTTTATCCAGGTCGACGATATAATTTAAACTCACCTTCTCTCTTTTATCTGCCTCAAGTATTTAATAAATTTAATATAAGCTATTTAGGAATTGATATGCGCTATGGTGACAATAGTGAGTTCAATTCTGCAAATGATCAGCTTAAAGATGAATGGATCGAATATGATTCCAATAAAGTGTGTGAATTTTTAAATACGGTTTCACCACAAAATAATAAACGTATTTTCATTGCAAAGTCACTTGGAACAAAGCATTTGTATTATCAATTAAAGAACAATTTTATCAATAAAGAGGATGTATTAATATTTCAAACACCAATAATTCCATTTGTAGTGCTGCAAGATCTTCTCATTGAAAAAGGTAATAATTCATTAATAATATATGGAACGAAAGATCCTGTGTTGGATGATAAAGAATTTAATAGAATTAACTCGACTAATAAAACACAAGTATATGAAGTCCCGAATGCCGGACATGTATTTGAAGACGAGAATGAATTAGCAAAATCAATAGATAATATAAAGAATGTAATGTTGGAAACAGAAAAGTTCTTATCGAAAGTAATGTAATTTAAATGCGGACTCTAACAACTGCTTTAACTTGTCATTCCCTTTGTCATGATTTTTGCTGTAGCAAAAATCCCGCCAAGCCCTTCGGGCACGGTAATGCAAGTTAAGCAAATGTTAGGACGCCTGGGGCATCCCGGGCTCCCGAGGACGGCACTCGTTATTCGGAAAGCTGCACGATCCAGGGATTGAAACCGCCTGCTCAAGGGCGATCGGTGAAGGCAATCTGGTCAGCGAGAAAGTCTTTTCTGCTGGAAAAATCGATATATTCGGCGGATAATGGACCCGGATCATTTTTACTGGATCTGGAAAAGAGGATTCCTTTTCAGAAATGCAGAACCAGAAAGGACCAAGGCGGTGCCTGATTTCCTCTGGTGTTTGTTGGATGCTATCGGGGGTCACGGGCGTTCTAACAACAGCTTCAACCGGACAATGCCTTCTGTCACGGTTTGTGCACCTCGCTTCGCTCGCTTGCGCACAAACCGCGCCACCCCGCTCCGCTGGTCAGGCATTGCCGGTTAAGCCAGCGTTCTACGGACTAAAGGAGATTAAAGTGGAAAATAAATTCTTTAAAACCATTGATGGCAAGACTCTCGCGCAAATTTTTCAGGTTTTCAATCATGATCTATACAATCATCTTAAAGTTCATCACTACACCAGAAAAGAATCCATATTCCACATCCTTAAATCATCAATACTGCGAATGACACACATCAATAAAATGAACGATCCACTAGAAATCTCCTTTGGAATAGATGTGATCAAACATATTTTAAGAAAGAAATCTGAATACCAACACATAATAGATTTCATCGATCGCGAAATCATTAGTACGCCAATCAATCTACCAGTATTTGTTTTTTCGACCTCCGCAGATGGAGACTCTCATCAACAATGGATTAATTACTCAGATGCTGGGAGAGGAATATCAATCGAGTTTGATCGGAAACGCCTTTTTAGATTAATTAAAAATGGAATGAGTAACGGTCAATTTGCTTATATTTATCCGATACAGTATTATTCAGATTCTTTTAAAATTAGCCAAGATCCAATCCGTGGGTTTGAGGATTTAATTTGGAAGTATTTGAATAAGCTCCTCCGCTCCGACCTGGATACGCAAGACACTTCTTACTATGAGGATGTAAGATCAATAATAGTATTGTTTGCTTCCATGATTAAGAATGACTTTCATCAAGCTGAACGCGAATGGCGGTTTTTGCTGATAGCCCAAGAAGATGACAGTAACATCGAATACTTAGTCCACGGAAACGACATAAAACCAGTTTATAATCAGAAACTATCTGATGAATTCAGAAAATGCGTAACTGGAATTATGCTAGGTCCAAATATCACTAATGACATCATTGCTGAGAATGATATGTTTAATTTAGTAAAAGCGAAAATAGATATAGGGCGGGAGAAGGTAACTCGATCGCGAGGACAAATACGATAGTGTTTACACGGCCGTAGAACAATCGCTTCAACCTGACAAATCCTTTGTCACGGTTTTTGCATTCGCAAAAACACGTGCCAATCCCTTCGGGCCGGATTTGCAGGTTAATCGGTCGTTATAAGCCCTGAAAATTGAGGAGTACAATGGAAATTACAGAGTTACAAGTAATTGATACTGCGATCAAAATTGGTTTAGGTAGCCTTATTACTTTAGTTGGCACCTTTTTAGTTACATGGCTAAAACACCAAAATGATCGAAAGAAAGAGAGTCGTAAACGATTTTATGATTACCTTGAATCAGTTAGTTCTAATATTGAAGAAGTTACTCATGTTTCACTACGATATTGGGCTCTCATAATTGAATGGGTAAGAAACAACAAGCAAGGTATGGACTTAACAGATAAACGTTCGGAAGAATTAGAACGAACAAAGTCCGAGTTATTTGATCAATTTAAGAATTTAACTGTAGCTGAATCAAAACTTATGCTGTTAGGTTTAACTCACATATCTTCTCAAGTTCGCGATTATGGTGAATTCCTGAAGGAATTGCGTGGAAAGTACTATGACGGAAACCAATCTTTAAATGAAAGTGATTTGGATGACGTTAGACAGGAACTATTAAGCAAACGAAAGTCAATCTTTCAAGAGCTAGCAAAGTCCTATAAAAAGGGCTTATAACAAAGCATTTAAGAGTGATTCGCAACGCTTGGCAGTTTCGCTTCGCTCAAGTATAGCCAAGCGTCGCTCACACCTTAATGCGGCGTTAGGACGCCTGGGGCATCCCGGGCTCCCGAGGACGGCACTCGTTATTTGGAAAGCTGTATCATCCAGGGATTGAAACCGCCTGTTCAAGGGCGATCGGTGAAGGCAATCTGGTCAGCGAAAAAGTCTTTTCTGCTGGAAAAATCGATATATTCGGCGGATAATGGACCCGGATCATTTTCACTGGATCTGGAAAAGAGGATTTCTTTTCAGAAAT
>NZ_FTMS01000036.1 GCF_900156105.1 Alkalispirochaeta americana | reverse complement strand
TTTCTTCAACTGCAACTATACAGGAGGGCTTTCTTTTGGTTCTATGTGGTCAATCCTGTTTTCCCCGCGCTGGTTAGTTTAGTTTGCCGTTTCCAGGTGCACAAACCGTGACAGAAGGCATTGTCCGGTTGAAGCTGTTGTTAGAACGCCCGTGACCCCCGATAGCATCCAACGAACACCTGGGACCATCAGGCACGTCCTTGTTCCTTCATGATCAATGCGTTCCTGGAAGAGAATCTCTCTGTTCCAGATCCACCCAAAAAATCCGGGTCTATTATCCGCCGAATATATCGATTTTTCCAGCAGAAAAGACTTTCTCGCTGACCAGATTGCCTTCACCGATCGCCCTTGAGCAGGCGGTTTCAATCCCTGGATCGTGCAGCTTTCCGAATAACGAGTGCCGTCCTCGGGAGCCCGGGATGCCCCAGGCGTCCTAACGCCTTGCTCACCGGAAAATTGGGAGCGTAGCGAGTAATTTTTCCGCGTGCAGCAACTTGTTATGTGCGTTTCTCACATTTGCACTACTAACATTTAGACATGGCTTTGTAGTGGTCCGGGTAACCCGTTTTCTCAAAAACAAGCCTCAATCCCTCCTTGAATACGTCATAGTTGAACTCCTTCATATCTATAATGTTCTGGCCAAGGGAATGTGACTCCCTATTGATATACCGGCAAAAGGCTTGGTACTTGGGATCCTGGAGCTCCGACATCTGGAAAACGTTATTCAGGTCTTTCTTACGAACAAAGTTGAAAAAGTACTCGACTATGTTGCGCATACAGTTTGCGATAAGTGCCGGTGGTTGAGACTGGTCATTAACAACGGACCAGTACGCTTGATAGTCATTTTGAATTTCCTCGTACTTCATCTCTTGGATAATGCTGCCAGAAGAGGGCTTTGAAAGCCTAAACAATTTCTGTGTTCTCTCACGGCGGTCGTGATTCGGATCTGTCATCTCGTAGAAAAAGTAGAGACTATGAGTCAGGACAATGACCTGACTGAACCGATCCCCCTTGAAGAACACCGAACGAATGAGTTGCCCGACGTTGAAAATAAATACATGAGAAAGGCTCGAAATTGGATCATCTATCACCGCGATGCACTGAGCGTGAGTATCTTCTGCACTAGCCTTACCCTTACACAGCTCGCAGAAGTACAAGAAGCTGATCATCATCTTCTCTCCCTCGCTTAGCGAATGAAATGCGTCTTTGGAATCACCTGCGCGCACCACGCGATAGAGGTTTTCAGAGTGCTTCTGTACGCTGAAGTCATCTATGCCAAGGTCAATAAGACCTGCATTGATAGCAGTGACCGCTTGGTCAATATTAACAGTCTGTTTTTGTGCCTCCGCAATCTCTCCCTTGGCCTTAGCCAGCTCAGCATTAATATTTCCGATCTCTACATCCAAGCCTTTCAATTGCTGATTAGCAGCCTCTCGGTCGGCATCAAACCGAGCCATTGTTTGGTCATACTGCCACCGCATCAGTTGCCAAAATTCGTTGCGTAAGTTTTCGAGCGCAGATTCACGATTCTTGAGCTTGTCGTTGTACTCATCGACTTCCGAGTTAATCTGATCGATTGCTAAGTTGAAATCGGCGATCAGGCCAGTCGTGTCGGACAACGTAACCGGAACCTTTGGACTCTTTAATTTTTCTTCAATCTTGCCGGCATTACCCTGGAGCGCGCCCACAAGTAAATGATATTTATTGGTTATGGAGTCCTTGCGCTTTTGTACAAATGGATGGTTGATAAAGGAACTCAGTCCCGGCAACGAATCAAAGGCGGCTCGGTATGCCTTTAGAAGTTGCGCAAGCTCGTCTAACTGCTGCTCGTAGGTCAAATCAAAGTACGACCTTACGCTGTCGATAAATTTCTCCGAAATCGTTACTTCCTGGCAAAAGGGGCATTGTGCGTCTGATTCACCTACGCTCTCCGGCAAGTATGAAAGGCCTTGCTTTACCCAGTCCGAATTCCCCAACTTCTCGATTAAAGCCGCAACCTCACTATCGGTATTCCCAAGGATGGATTTTCCGAACACTGGGTCCGACTCGACACTGTGAGCAGCAAAAGACAGAGCCACCAGGCGCGATTGAAGCTGAGCATCATCACCTTTGAGTGCTTCTACTTCTTGTCGGATTGTTTGAATGTCTGTTTTTGGTTCGCTGGCTGGTTTCGGGATACCCTGGAGATGAGAAAAAAGCTTGTCTTTTTGTCCCTTTAGGCCTTCGAGACAGTACTCAAGAACGCGATCACCGCCAGTATAGGTCTGCTTGATGCTCCAAACCTTTTCTATGGCCTGATGTTTTTGTTGGGAAAATGCCTGTGTTACCAATTCCTTTTCACTGCGCTTCTCTTGTAGATCTTGCTCAAGCTTCCCTTGCTTCTTTGTAGCGTCGGCTATCTTTTGTTCAGCTTCTTTGTTTTCTTTTGAAAGGCTGAAGATGCCTTGCAAACTATCCGCGACATAGAAATTGTCTCGTATGAAATTTTGGTTGTAAACGAGAACTGGAACCGATGATGCGGGCACCTTTTTGCACAAGACGAACGCAGAATTATTGGGCTCATAAAGGAAATTGGAGATTGTTGATTTACCGGTGCCGTTTAGGCCGTAGATAAGATTTATTTTCTTATCTGTAACGAGCGACGTAGCTTGCTTAAAGCTCGCCACTGCATCCATGTGAATTTCGGTAATCACCTATCGCTACCTCCTACTCCAAAGCACATAACGCTGGCTTAACCGGCAATGCCTGACCAGTGGAGCGGGGTGGCGCGGTTTGTGCGCAAGCGAGCGAAGCGAGGTGCACAAACCGTGACAGAAGGCATTGTCCGGTTGAAGCTGTTGTTAGAACGCCCGTGACCCCCGATAGCATCCAACGAACACCTGGGACCATCAGGCACGTCCTTGTTCCTTCATGATCAATGCGTTCCTGGAAGAGAATCTCTCTGTTCCAGATCCACCAAAAAAATCCGGGTCTATTATCCGCCGACAATTCATATCTGGCCAGCAGAAAGGATTCTCTGCGCAGTCCAGGATTCTTTCGCCGATCGAACCCCACAAATCGGGTTCCCCAATCCCGGGAAATCATATCTTTCCCAAATAGGGAGTGCCGTCCTCGGGAGCCCGGGATGCCCCAGGCGTCCTAACGCTGGCTTAACCGGCAATGCCTGACCAGCGGAGCGGGGTGGCGCGGTTTGTGCGCAAGCGAGCGAAGCGAGGTGCACAAACCGTGACAGAAGGCATTGTCCGGTTGAAGCTGTTGTTAGAACGCCCGTGACCCCCAATAGCATCCAACGAACACCAGGGGAAATCAGGCACCGCCTTGGTCCTTTCTGGTTCTGCATTTCTGAAAAGGAATCCTCTTTTCCAGATCCAGTGAAAATGATCCGGGTCCATTATCCGCCGAATATATCGATTTTTCCAGCAGAAAAGACTTTCTCGCTGACCAGATTGCCTTCACCGATCGCCCTTGAACAGGCGGTTTCAATCCCTGGATCGTGCAGCTTTCCGAATAACGAGTGCCGTCCTCGGGAGCCCGGGATGCCCCAGGCGTCCTAACGCTCGCATCAGCTGCAATTTTGTCCCGAAGGGTTGGCGTAGTTTTTGAGCATTCAAAAACTATGACAAAAAAATTGTCAGTTGCATGCGATTGTTATACAGATCCTATATATTCGTCATCAATCTCAGATGCAATTTGATGAAAATATTTATGTTCTTCACGAAGATAATAAGCATATATTCTGGCATCTTTTTCATTCATCTCGATGTTTTCTGATCCAAAGTATTTTTCTAATTGCTTAATCGCATGGAAATAATTATCTAACTCATATTGCAGTGAACTATTCCCTTGCAATTCATCTCGATTATTTAATTCCGATTTGAATCTCTCATAAATACTACGTACTGAATTAAGCATTGATAAGCCAAATTCTAAATTTCCATGCCCAGGATTAAAAATTCCGCTAAAAATCTTTTCAAATTGATAATGCAAGTCACCTTCGAACAGATTCAGCAACAAATCTCCTTCAAATTTCTTTTTATGATCTTTATCTCTGTCTGATAATTCATTTTCAATTTTCATAACCAATTCCTTAATTTCTGATAATTGGGAGATAATAATTTTCTTGGTATCAACATTCTGGAAATCATCCGGTGTATCTTTGGAGGCAACTTGGATTGTAAAGAAATATTTTGACATGGATATTCGTGATATGTAATTAAAAAACTTTTTATTCTTGCGTTGCATTTTCGTTGGATGACCAATGGCAGCATTTCTGATTTCTCTAATTTGCTTTAATTTTTCACTTTGAATCCCTAAATCTATATCAAAAGCTTCTGCTAGGTGAGTTATTGCATCTTGTTGAATAAAAAGTGATTGAAGTAGCCCATATGTAAAAATATATTTAAGACCATCCGAATCCGGAAATTCTGATTTATCATAATCTTTAAGGGATAGAAGTGTATCTCCAATAACCCAGAGGCTACTACATATTTGATTCCAGGTATCCACATCTGAAAGGAGTTTTGTTTGATATCGTTGAGTATTAATGTACTGATAAATCTTCGAGACCGAATTTTCAATTGGAGGAAAAAAGTCATAAATGTTTTTATCTTGCATATTTAGTCCATTTCAAATCCTGGATTCTGTATAACTCCGTTTTGAGCTGCTGGCTTTGTCCCGAAGGGTTGGCGTCATTTTTGAGTATTCAAAAATTATGACAAAAAAACAGACTGCTCCAAAACCTTGTTATACAGATTTATTTATTCTATCAGCAGGAATAATTATTCTATACTCATTATCACAATAAATAACACCATGCTCTTCAATTACTTCGTTATTGCACTTAACAAAATCCAAATTTATACCATTTAGATCTAATAATACTTTTGCAACATATAACCCTAGTCCTTTTCCTTTACTAGGAAGAAGCTTTTGTGCGTTTTTACCTCTATATTCAGGTAAAAATATTTTTTCTATTTCTTCATCATCATTACGAATACTAGTCATTTTTATTTTAATGATATATGAATCATCTATCCGGTAATGAGACAGAACTATTTCTGAATTTGATTTAGTATATTTAAGGCAATTTTCGAAAATGAGAGACATAGCACTTCTAAAAGTATAAAAGTTAACATTGATGGAATCATGATTCGGTTCAATATTTATCCTGATGTTTTTTTTATTAAAATCATACTCATATAGATAGAAAACTAATACTAATAATGTATGAACCTTTGTTTCGGTATAATCCTTGTCATCAAATCTATTACCCATTGTAATAAAATCAATAATGTCATAATCAAAGGATACCTGCTCTAATGCTTTTAAAGTAGCCAATATATCTTTAGGGATATTTGATAGATTTGAATCTGAATTGATTATATCTCGAACAAAATCAACTTTATTACTCGAATGAACCAACTCTGAATGTGCAAATGTATTCTTTAATCTTTCAAGGACAGAATTATGAATATTCCTTGTATTATGCAAGGCGATTTCTTTTACATGGTCTTCAATTTCTTTCCTTTCAACAATAAAGCTGAGAAGTTTATTAATTCCTTTGTGTATGGATCTTAATTGAAATTTACCATCTTTTGAAGTCTTAATTCCTTTCAAGTGGTAGTAGTAGATATTCTGATCATCAGATATAATTTTGTTATATCCAAATTTATCAACACCATCAGGAAAAGTATTATCGGTAACGTACTTCCTTATACGGAATAGTTCATCATCAGACAAATCATTATGTTCATATATTGATTTTAAAGTTTCTTTATCTTTTATTATGCAGATCATTATTACTTTGCACCTAAATAAAGAGATAAAAGTGGCATTAAGATATCATAAGTAGTTTTTCCTACTGTCAACATTGTTCTTATTTTCTTTTCATTTAATGATTTATCCTTATTGATCGATTTCAATAGAACTTTAGATAAATCTTCCTTTCTATAACCTGATGGTAGTTCATCTTTTATAAGCCTAAAAATTTCTTCAATTACAGAATCCCAATTGAAACATTTTTTACTTAGCTCCTCTATAGCGGAACGAAATACTTCAAAATCTCCAGCTCTTTTCAATATTCTTTTATCTACAATTTCATTTGCCGGATGAAAAATATCATGCATACTTTTACTTGAGTAAACTACAACTTTTTTCTCTGGGTATTTTTCTTTTATAGAAACGATTAGATCTAGACCTTCATATTCTTTTTCCAACTTTTTTCCAACACCCATAATATCCACAAAGATTATATGGGAATCTTTTAAAGCCGTTTTTTCCATAGAATCTAGGTCATCTATCCATTGTGCTCTCCACCTTTCTTTATCAAGATAATCTATTGTTTTTTTACGTTCCTCATCATCTATAAAGAGTATTCTTGTTTTTTCTTTTAGGCTCTCTAATTCAAAATTCCTTACAAACTTCTGTTTTCTAAACAAAATTTACTCCTTTTCTGTATAACGCTGGCTTAACCGGCAATGCCTGACCAGCGGAGCGGGGTGGCGCGGTTTGTGCGCAAGCGAGCGAAGCGAGGTGCACAAACCGTGACAGAA
>NZ_FTMS01000035.1 GCF_900156105.1 Alkalispirochaeta americana | reverse complement strand
TGTCCCGTCTGCAAGAACCCTGTCCCCGCCGAGGGATATGTAATTGCCCGGATGTTCAGCCGCCACGACAGGAAGCATCTGCGCGTTCTGGGATGAATAGTAGGAAAAGTTATCCGCGAGCGAATAGTAGGAAAAGTTATCCGCGAGCGCAACTGCGAGACGGCAATCAAGGGCAAAAATTCGCGAAAGCGCAGCACCGACCGAGGTTCGCAGGCTCATAACCGCGCCGAAGGCCGCTATTTGAGTGGACAGACGAACCGATAGGACGAATCTGGGCTGTTTCGCAGGTGTTTGTGCCGGGAAACGGACACACGTCTCCCGATGGGCGTTACGGAGGAAATTGTCAGTTGAGGCGATCGGGATCGAATCCCGGTGGAGACCGCCCGATCTTGATCAGATACCGGAGAATCCGCTTGAGTTCGTCGGTATCCTCGATGACGGCGATGACTTTCATGTCGGCTCCGCACTTGGGGCAGACCATCGGATCGACCTCATAGACCTTCGCGAGAAGTCGGGCCCAGGCACGCTTACGCGCGTCGACGGTGACTTCTTGCTCTCCATCCGACAACGCCTCGTATCCAAGGTCTTCCGCGCCGCCGCCGCGTCGGTGGGCAGCTTTCCACCCCTCGGGCGCCCGCTCCGCAACCCAGGACATGTCCTCCCACCGCCCCTTCGTGCGGGAAGCATAGAGGCCGTAGCGCCGGATGAGCTGCAAGCCTTTTTATCGCCGTGGTCGCGACAGAGATTGCCGTGCTCACATAAGTATATACGGGCGTAACGAGCTTCCTGCTTCACGGGGAGAATGAATTCATGGAACGCAACATAACATGGCGCATTCACCAGACGCCTTCTCGTCGCTACGCTCCTGCGACGGCGCAGGTGATGCGCGTCGTTAGGGGGGCGCTTCGCGCAGATTGGAACAGTACCATATCTGCAACATGCGTTTTTGTAACTCTATGCCGTAGATTGACCTGAAAACGGACAGCTGTTTATAGTGACGGCGAGGATCTTATTCCTTCAGGCAGCTGTCCGTTTTCCGCCGGAATCCCTGTCCGAAATCACCGGAGCACACAGTATCCACACCGTGTTGATCGTGGACGAGGCGCACCTGCTCTCCAACGAGATTGTCAAAGAACTGAGGATGCTTGCCAATTTTGAGATGGACTCGGTCAACGCGATGACGATTCTCTTGTGCGGACAGGAATCGCTGCTACAAAAATTCGGGCTTTGCATCCTGGAGTCCCTGGCTAACTCAATCAGCATCTCCGTTTCCACCGATGGCCTGCCCAAGGAGGAAACGTTCAGCTACGTGGAACAGCGAATCACCGCCTGCGGCGGCAATCCGGCGATGTTTAAAATCGGATAGGGTGTAGTCGATGACTGTGGTGCTTTCACGGTTGTCACCGGCGTTCCCATTGTTGCTGCAGCGGGGCGCCTTTTTCTTTGGTCGGGAGGGAGGAAGCCTTCCCGGTCAACCGAGGAAGTCCAGTATCGGCAGGTTCCTCAACTTCGGGGCAAGCTTACCTGGCGGGGAACACCTTACAAGGCGGGTGCTATGTTTGATATAACCACGATAATAGAAAAATACATAAAGAATACCGACTCGCTTCATTCTCTCCCGACGTCTTCAACGTCTCCTTCAGCGGCACCCACCACGCCGGACGCTACCACAGAGGCCCCGGCCGGAACGGCCTCGGAAGCTTCCTATAGGGAGACGGCCCGCTATATTTCTGAAGAGATAAGCAGTATGAACTACCATCGCCTGCGGCGCATAATGCTTGTACCCCTGACACTCAACCTGTTGTTTCTCGTTTTTTCTCTGGCAGGCTTCCATGGGCCCCGCGAGGCCGTCACCGATGTACCCAACGTTATTTTGATGATCAGAATCGCCGTTTTCGCGGGAATGATTTTTTTTCTTTTCGCGTGGAGCGGGAAAACGAAAGCCCCCGCCGCTTCGATCGTTCTTATGGGGTGGTTTCTACTGATTATTCTCCGCACTTACAGCGTGACGGATATCCCCCTGATGCTTATCCTCGTGCTGGAACTTGTTCTTCTGAACCTTTTCGTCTTGTCGCCGCCGGTTGTGTCGATCAGTTCCAATACGATCATTCTGGTATCCTTCATTCTGTTTCGTTTCATTCAGTTTTCTCCGGTTGAAGCTCCGGAGGTGGCCGGCAGCGAATCCGTTTTTGGTGGGGGTGGAAGCAGTATCGCCGGCAGTAGCCCCGGCAGCGACGTGCTCACCCTGCTACCGGCGTTTATCGCCTTCATGGTCCTGATCGCCGTCGTGTCTTTTCTCAGCCGCTACCAGTTTAGAGATATTATCCGGCAAATCTATCTCAGAAAGATAACTGTCGACCAGCTGGCGACGATCAAGGCGCAGAATGCGGAACTGGAAAGACTGCATCGCATGCGCGATGATGTAGACAGAATAGTACGTCACGATCTGAGATCTCCTCTGAACGGTATACTTGGGGCGACTCAACTGCTGAAAGGAGGATCTGTCGAAGATCAACGCGATGAGTTTGTCTCCATCATCGAGCAAAGCGGATACAAAATGCTTCATATGATCAACAACTCCCTTGATCTGTATCAGATGGCAGAAGGCACCTACTTACTTGAACTGGAAGATGTTAATCTCACCACCCTGCTCGAAGAAGTACGCAATGAGATGCTATCTTTAACGGGGTTGAAGAACGTGGATATGCAGTTTCATTTCACTCCCTCCGCTGCAACGAACGCCCGGGCCGATGCGGGGCATAGGGAAGTATACGTGCAGGGAGAACGCGTTAAATTAGCCAACATGATGTCCAACTTAGTCAAGAACGCGGTGGAAGCTTCCCCGGAGGATGAAACCGTTACCGTCAGCGTAGACTCGAGCCGCCGAGACTCCGTCACCATCGATATCCACAATATGGGGGCAGTTCCGGTGCAAATGAGAGACTCATTTTTTGAACGCTACGCTACTGCCGGTAAGAAAGGCGGGACCGGTTTGGGAACCTATTCCGCGAAACTCATTGCCGACACCCACGGTGGAGATTTGTCGTTCACCACCTCCGAGCGTGACGGCACCCATTTGACGGTAACCCTGCCCCGTGTTACATCGGTAACTGCCGCGCGAAGATGAGGTCGATGTCTCTGAGCCGGCTCTCTCATAGCTGTTTGAGGTGAGCCCAACTGTCAACACAAATTTTCTAGCAATTTAAGGAAGCCCCGTCCCTCATAGTATTCGTTCATGCTACCGACGGTAGCCTGGTCTGCGGTACGAATGACTCGTACATCTGATCGGGTGTTTGGTACTCCAGTGACTGGTGAAACCGCTCGGCGTTGTAGAAGTGAAAATACCGTGCTACTCCCTCGGCCATCTGGGCCATTGTCTCGTAGGACTTCAGAGAGCGCCATAGTCGTTCCACGTACACGTTGTCGAGGGCCCGGCCCTTTCCGTCCATGCTGATTTCGATAGAGTGCCGTTTGAGAACACCAACAAACGTGTCACTGGTGAACTGGCTTCCCTGGTCGGTATTGAAGATCGCAGGCCGGCCGTAGCGCTCAATACCGTCGCATGATTCGCCGCACGCGTTTGCGCGTCAGATGCGGGTGCTCCCCCATGAGCGCTCGCGATATCTTGCGGTAGCCATAGAACGGTATCTCTCGTAGCACCTCCAGAATGCGTTTCAGATCTTCCAGATCGGCCTCTGCACGGCTTTCGCGCTGTTCATAGTAGTAGGTCGCCCTGCTGATATCCAGCAACTCGCACTGACGCGATATGGACAGTTTGGGATGATCCGGCTCAATCATTTTGGATCGCTCCCGTACAGTTGGCGGTACTTTTTTTTAGGAACTCGTTCTCCACGGTCAGCTGTCCGACCGTCTTGAGCAGTTGATCGCGCTCCTGCTCAGTCTCCCGTTCGCGCTTCTGCTTCTTGTTAGGGCGCTCAAAGACCTCGCCCGCACCTTCTACGAGTTGCTTCTTCCACTGTGAGATCTGCCCCGGGGTGACGTCGTACTTCTGAGCCGGCTCCTGCAACGTCATCTGTTCCTTAGCTGCTTCCAAAGCAACCTTCACTTTGAATGCCGTGTCGTAACTCTTTCTCATGATGCAAGCATAACCTCTCTTGATTCATGAGGGCGAGACCTTCTCTTAAACTGCGGGTCATTCCTGCCTAAATCGCCGGGCTCATTATAGTCCTGCTCCGGTTAAATTTTTGAATGAACTGCTTGTGTTCCCTTGACACCAGAAACTATTGCCTCTATATTATGAGCGACGACTGATATAAGCCAGGCTTCATATAAATGAGGGGGCATAATTTCTATGGAAGTTGGTGATACGTTTATCGCTGCATTCTCAGATTTTTTCAAAATCGTTGGAGACACTAATCGACTAAGAATTCTTTTTGCTCTAAAGGACGGGGCACGCTCGGTCTCACAGATCATGGATCAAACGGAGCTGCCTCAGACGTTGGTCTCATTTCACTTAAAGACCCTGCGTGAGACAGGTATTGTAGAAACAAAAAGAAGCAAAACGTTCGTCTACTACTCGGTGCATGACCTCCAACTGATCGACGACATTCTATCGCTAAGCAAGCATCTCGAGTATTTTCAGCCCCGGGAAGTGGAGTTCGAATTCGAGTGGCCGCCATGGAAGAACTGCATGATGTGGAGAAGGGACGCGCGGTGACGGCACTACCAGGATACCGGAGCACTATAGGACGATTGTAAAGCTGTAAGCAACAGCATGTTAGTTTCGTGTAGCAGTGGGCTTGATTAAGTCTCACCGGCAACTTTGGCTTCAACAGGAGGTTTTGTGATGGCATGGTTTCATAATTATGGATGGGTTGTTCCCCTGACTTTTCTTATGGTTTTCTTATCGGTTTTTCTGCTTCATCGGCGGAGCTTTTCGTTTTACAGATGCGGACATCCCGATCGTGAAATCTATGGGCTCGACGGATACGATCGTCGCACCAAGGTCCGCCGCGTACGCGATTTAGAAGAGGAGTTGAACGAGATGAAGCGTCAGTACCAAGGTGTTTCCTTCGAGGATTTGGAGAAGAAGATTCGAGATTTGAAAACCGAACTCTGAGACTATCGCTTTGTAGAAACAAGATGCGCCGGAGGAACGAATGGATCTTTCGATCGGCGACAGACAAAGACAATCTTTGAAAGGTGAAGGAGATTTGTATGACCTGGATGAATGAACCGAAAGGAGGCGCCGGGATGGGGCCGAATATGATGCAAGACATGATGCACAAGGGCATGGGCATGTGTAAGGAAGTGATGGACAACTCCATGTATGCAACGCCGGAGATAAGAGCTCTCTTCGAAGATTGGTCTCTGGATGTGGAAAAGCAGATTATCGGACACTTGGCAGACGAAGACAACGTTGATGTGAACGAATTGGCCGACAAAGTGGGCGTGAGCCTCAATAGCCTATTTTTCTTTCTCACCAGGCTTGCCAATAAAGGAAAGATACGCGTGCAAGACGTGAAGATGGAGCTTATTGATCCCGAATAGACAGGTGCCGTTACTGTTTTCGGTCCACAAAACGTTCTGATTTGAGGAGACTGCTCCGATACGTAGGCACCGAAGGCTAAGCGGCTCTCGGAATAAGCGCAGGAAAAAGGTTGGGCGGAGTCAGTCGACTCCCTCGGAGCCGATAGCGGCGTATTCTCTGTGCAAGGGGAAATAACGCTCAGAGTAACCGGCGGCAAAAGCAGAGCCACGTATGAGCGTCGGCTTTTGCCGTCCCCGCTAATGCTGCTGTTACGGTTGCGATTCAAATCAGAACCGACTCCACCGGCCGCCGCTTTCCGAAGACATTACACTACGAACGGTCCGCACGGCCGCTTAAGCCCCAGCACGCCAAGAAACCCCAGCGCCACTAGAACCGCGGCTACAATTGCTCCGAGCGCCACAGGCTCCACGTGAGACTGCTCGACGGCGATACCGATAAGCGCCCATATGACAACCGCCGCGTGGGGCAAGTTTGTAAAGCGTACGCTCATGAACCAGCTCAGAAACACAACCACGGCGAATGCTACAATCGTCCAGCCGACATCGCCGAAGAGACCCCCCGACAGGCCCGCTATCTCGAGCACCTGGGTCACATTGGCCACCGTCGCTACACTCACCCACCCGAGGTAGATGCCGAACGGCACATGAACCAGCCACAGCCGAGCCCCGGGACCGAAGGTCTCGCCCGGAGAAATGAGCACGAAAATGTAGATCAGCGCGCCGAGAAGCACAGTCATCGCCACAAGCGAAAGCGCGGTCAGGCGATAGTGGAAAAAAACAAGCCACAGAACGTTCGCCGCGTTCGAGATGCAAAAGGCCGTGCCGATCCGGTCGAGATCGCGCTCGTCGCGATGCCGCGGCAGCGCCTGATACACCGAAAACGCGATTGCAAGCAGATAAATGAGCCCCCAGATCGAGAACACGTAGCCTGCGGGAAGAAAGAGAACATCAAACTCGCGCGCAAGTTCCCCGGTTGCGGTTCCACCGAGTGAAAGCGCGGTCGCAAGGAAATTGACCACCAGAACCACCGCCAACGTGATAAAACACATCCACTGTCGAACTCTGCCGGTCAGCATCATCGCCTCCCACGCCTTTAAGATAATTCACCCCATAATTTTAACGGCTTTTATCAGTCCATACAAGGAGAACGAACTCACCTCGTGCCGGAATCTCGCCGGATTCTACAAGACTGGCCACT
>NZ_FTMS01000034.1 GCF_900156105.1 Alkalispirochaeta americana | reverse complement strand
TGTTGAGACCGAGCATATCCAGGCGGTGATTTCGCGATAACACCAGCGCGGGGACTTCGGTTCCCGCGCTGGTGTTCCTTGAAATACCAATTCGGGCAAAAGCAGAAATGCTATGCCACTGCGGGAAAATCGACCAGATTCATGTTCAGCCTGCGGAAAACACTGCGGGATGCTGTGATAAAATAGCGCGGGCGCTTACAAACGCACTGCAGGCCCATCTCACGCCGTAATCGCGCGATATGGTCCCGACCCAGAACGATGCCGTTCGCCCGCAACTCAACTTGAATACGCTGCGGGCCATATGTTCCGCGCCCCGTCTTGGGGGGTGCGGACGTTTTGGGCCGGTGTATACACCAGCCCTTGATCTCGTCAGGGATACTATGAAACTTGGTGGATAGAAAAAGAAAAGGTGTATACCCTTCTGATAACAACCAAATCATCAGAAGGAGTTACGTATAGTCTACAGTCAGTCTATCCCACCAGGGGGAATCGCAATCTGAAAAACCGTCCTCCGCGCCCCCAGAATCACTGTCCGAAGTCACCTGTGTACACAGTCGGGTTGAAGCGGTTGTTGGGCAGAAGACCACCACGTCTATAGAGCCTGGGCCAAAGATGACGAAGGCAATTACATCATATCCTCTGGCGTGATTAATCTATTTAAACTAAAAATACTTCTCAATGAGAGATGGCAATATGGCTTCTCAATTTGCTTTTCAATCATTTTTATTAAATTAACAACACTTATCCCAGAACCATTTACTTTAGATTCTCTTGAAATATTTTTTATGGATATTTCAAAAGAATTTGAAAATCCTCCGGCGATATACATGAAAAAAGCTAAATCACATTTCTTGAAATTCTTATACTTTGGAATATAATTATGAATCATCCTGTTTTTATGGTCGTTATTTATTGAATATTTGCTATATGCTTTATTGTCTATTATACCTGAAAAACCGAACTCATCAGAAATAACGACAACATCAGGCGTTAATCCTTTTTGGCCTATATGCTCAGATTGAAACAAAAAAACATTACGAAATATTTCAGAAGTAGCTTTTTCAAAGGCAGTTGCTTCATCACGACCTTTAAACGCCATTTCAAAATATTCATTCATGAATATTCTTATTGCACCATGTGGATATATCTTGAACAGGCAGTCTTCAACCACAGAATACTGAATTCCCACACTTTCCACAATTTCATTAATCAAATCCTGATTGATTTTTGTTATAGGGCGAGCCAATGCAATATTAATAAAAGCTTTTCTTATTGAGCTTTCTAGAATCATATTTGCAGTTACTGTAATAGACTTATTTAAATCCCTACTATCTTTTTTATGCCTGGGATCAACGCCAAATTTTCTTTGAAAATACTCTTGCTGATACGGACGATCAATAAATGGAGGAACAACAGATAGTATTTTTTCTACTTCTTTTCTCTTTTCTTCAAAAATTCGGATTTCGCCACAACCCCGCTCAACAATCTGTGTGTACTCCAACCAATTAACTATAGTATTAGCAACATCTTTAAGATTTTTCTCAGTAGTCCCATAATTAGCTTCAAAATCAGAAACCATTAACTCATTCTCATAGCTTCTATAATGCAATAACTTATTTACAATACACTCATAGCACTTATCTGTCTCATTCTCTGCCTGAAGAATAATTATCTCTGCAATTTCTTTTTCAGAAAGAAAGGAAATTCTATTGTCATTTAACAATCTTAATAAAAATCTGAATGGTCTAATTTTAAATCGATCATGGACACTGACATTCCTAGAAAGAGAGAATGGAGATGGAAATTGATACTTCAATATTTGATTCTTTAAGACTTCAACTGGAGAATCACCATTTAAAATAGCCTCTCCGGCAAGAGTTAAAAATATTTTATTTGTGCTCTCCTGTGTAAAAATCAACCCCAAACTAGCAACCCAAGCTTTATATGTTCTTGCCCCTCCTCCAGTTTGATCCCGTCTATCTCCCTCTCTTTTTAAACCCGCTTTTTCAAGAGCGTCTTCAAGTGAAAGATGGGTGTTCCTTTGTCCTTCCCATGTTTCATTTATTGATATCTCAGAAAATTTTGCTAAGACTTCTGGAATAGAATTCAACTTTCTTTTAGGTCTTGAAACCCACCAGTAGTTTATCATAATTCACACTTTCACATTACAATTAACGCAAGGGTAAGATATTCCTGCAAAAGTATTCAATACCGCTTCAAAGATTATCCTGGCGCCTTTTACAGGAACTGCCATTCCTATTTGCTTTCGAACACTTTCTTTTGATCCAATAAACTCATATGAATCGGGAAAGGTTTGCAACCTAGCTCTCTCTCGGTTTGTTAAAGCTCGAGGTTCATGATAATGATAAATGTGTGTTCCACCACCACCAGACCCTGTTACAGTATATGCAGGCTTGCCAGGATCGAGCCTTTTGTATATTTGACTGATTTTAGCTCCTTTTACATTAAGCTTTAAATGATCTGGCAAATCAGAATTAAATGCATTTTCTCCTGGCTTAATATGCATAAGACGCTCAACTACCTTATTAGATTGCTTTGTTAGCTCATTATTTAATGCATTTTTCCCAATCGGAGGGTTTTCAATAGCATTTTTTGATGAATTATCAATTGATTTATATGGTTCCGGACTAGGAGGACAAAAATAAAAATTTAAATCATCTCTTATACCAATAATGATAATTCTATGACGAGCTTGCGGAACACCGTATTCTTCAAATTTATATAAATGAGGAAAAATTTTATATCCGCTATCCTTCATATCATCCAATATTTTCGCGAAAGCACCACCATTATTAGCACTACTTAATCCCGAAACATTTTCAGCAAGAAACCATTCGGGCTGAAACTCTTTTAGCACAGTTATACCGTACCTATATAAAGGACCGAATTTTCCATTCATTCCTTGTTTTTCACCTACCAATGAAAAGTCATTACAAGGAAAACCAAAAGCAAGAGCATTGATTGGTTTTAATTTTTTATTGTTTTTTGACAAATCCATTGTTCTCACATCTGCACAAATAACACTATCTTGACTTTCAGGACAAATATTTTTTATATATGTTTGGCAGGTATCAAAGTCATAATCTGTTGCCCAGCTATGAACTATTCGATAGCTATTATCTTTGATTCTAGCTGTTTTGGCTCCATAGGCAATACCACCAGGTCCGCAAAAAAGCTCACCAAGTCCAAAAGTTTTCATCTATATCCTTAGTCTGCATGGATTTGTTCAAGTAAAAGCAGGCTTAGCATTATAGCATTTTTGTGTATTTAGTAAAGACCCGCGCCATGGATGACGCGCGCGACAATTAATATGTGGTCTGGTGCGCCGATAGGCTCATCTTCCTAACTCTCCGGTCATAGCGACTCGTTACAGCGGGCAGTTCTCTTCCCGGTGTGGCTGTGTACTCCGTCAAATGGTATGCATGCCATTTCCAAGGGCGATGTTCATCGAGAATTCTTATCTTCAAATCTTTCCGGAGGCCCGTAAAAATTGTCCAAGAAAAGGTCCGCACCCCCCTTTTTTAATGCTTACGGCGCCGAGCACACCATCGTCTTTGACGATGTGGACGGCTTCTCTTCTCCTCGCTGGGGATGGACGAATGGCCCCCTTGGTGTTGGCTCGTACGCATTCGAGATCTACGCCGGAGCCGGCCAGAGTGACATCACCAGAGGCACTCTCGTTGGTACGCTTCTCGTTGATTACGACGGTACGACTGCACAGGTGACCTACGTCATGGACGAGGGCTTCTTCATGACCGAAACGCACCTGTACGTTGGCTCCGATCCGCTTCCCGGTGGCGATTCACCCACAATAGCTCCCGGGCAGTATCCCAGCACGCGGAGTGACATGGATAACGTCACTAGCGACAACTACACGATCACCGGCCTGAGCGGAGAGATCTTCGTGGTGGCTCACGCGGTGGTACTGGGTCAGTACTGACCGTTACCAGACAGACATGACCCACGTAAGGGTGAGCCGCCAGGAAACTGGCGGCTCTTTTTATTTCTGCTGCTCCCGACTCGGCCAATTGCCTATGTACCGTGAGGCCTCCTACAGGGTTCCCTCGGTATGGTCCGCTTTCGTTGCCTCCAGCGGCGACCAGTGCCACGATCGATACAGGAGCGAACATAATGGATTTCTTTTCCATGCCAGCACGGCGGAACAATGCCCGCCCCTACTGAATATGCGCTCCATGTATTTTCAGAATCAGGTCGTTGGGCGGTCCTTCCCAGGCGCGGCGCACCCAGGCGGTAACCACCGCCAAAGTTCGTGAATCATGGGGGGACTTAACATAAGCCAACGGCTCGGCGGCCAGATAGGCCGCCATCTCGAACTGCTCATTAAAAAATTTCTGCCTTCGGCTGACTTCGGGAGCACCTGAACCGCCCCGGTTTCAACGGACAGGTTAGAGTGTGAGTCCGACAGGACCTGCCGTCCTCATCTGTTCTTCATAGTACTCCATTTCGGCTTCTTGTGGAGACCGATATCCGATCGATTCCATGATCCGCCGGTTGTTGTATCAGTCAACCCAGTCAAGGGTCGCTATTTCGACTGCGTCGGTCGATTTCCATGGTCCGTGTTGTCGTATCACCTCCGTTTTATAGAGTCCGATGATTGATTCCGCCATAACGTTGTCGTACGAATCGCCGGCATTTCCGACCGACGGTGCGATTCCCTCTTCCGCAAGTCGATCCGTGTAGCGAATGTACAAATACTGGACCCCTGTCGCTGTGATGAACCATCTCGTCTGTGACCTCGCGGTCGTGAAGCGCCTGTTCCAGCGCGTCCAATGTGAGGTCAGTCGTCATAGCCGAAGCCACACGCCACTCCACGATCTTGCGAGCAAATACGTCGATGACAAACGCCGTGTAGGCAAAACCGCGCCAGGTCGGGACGTAGGTGAAATCTGAGATCCACAACTGATTCGGACGGGTCGCGATGAACTGCCGGTTCACCAGATCCGGCGGTCTCGGGTGTGTCTTGTCCGATATGGTGGTGATCTTTCTTCGGCCTCTAACCGCTCCAGATAGACCCATTGCGTTCATCAGGCGCTCCACCGTACATCGAGCTGCCGGAATTTTTTTCCCGCTTGAGCTGTCGCCACATTTTACGAGCACCATAGACACGGAAGTTGTCTTCCCAGACTCGCTTGATCTCCTCGCGGAGGTAGTCTTCCCACTGAGCACGAGCACACCTTCGTGATGGATCTCGCTGCTGAGCCTTCCGTTCGTAGTATGCTGATGGCGCGACCTCAACCTCACGACCGACTGGACACCGTACGTACTGCGGTACTCATCAATGAAGTCGACTAATACCGGGATTTGCGGTCCAGCTCCGCTTGGGCGAAAAAAGCTGAGGCTTTTCTCAAAATTTCGTTAGAACGTTTCAGCTCGCGGTTTTCTCGCTACTGCTTCCGTTCGTTTGTCGTAAGGCCGCCGCGCTTGCCGCTATCCGTCTGCGCTTGACGAACCCATCGGCGAAGCGTTTCATGCGTACATCCGATCTTGGTTGCAACCGAACTGATCGCTGCCCATTCAGATTCATGATCGTTTATGGACTCTTCAACGAGCCTGACTGCTCTCTCTCGCAGCTCTCTCGGATACCGTTTTCCCTTTCCCATGACACCATCATCTCAAACTTTCAGGTGTCCGTGAATCCCGGGTCGGTTCACTTCCAGAGATCCATTGAGCTCAGGGCCACTCCGTTTTCCGCACAAAAAGCTTTGCGGGTCATCCCGCTTTCCCGGTACTGATGGACGACGCTGCGTCGGTATGCGTCTCGTTCTTTTCTGGTCATTCGGGCCTCCTTGAGAGCCCGGTTATTGGTTATGTCGCTCCACCGCGGCAGGTGGGGTGCTTTTGTCGGTTACGGAAAGATCGCACGGTGGACTCTGCCCAAAACACTCCCCCGGCGGAGCCACCCAAAAAGAGAATAATCAACGAATCGCCAGTCGAGAAGAGTGACATCCCGGAATATGAGAATGGTATGCCGAATCCTTCGTGGTATCCCGGAAGGGATCGCTCGAAAATGCGCCCAGACTGGCACGAACACGCGGACGGTGAGAAATGGAAATAGCGAAACAAATTCTACCAGGCGGCGGATGGTGTTTCGCAGGGGGGGGCGCGGCCGACGGGCCTTCCAGCCCCATCCCCGGTAAACTCACAGGCGCCCCGAGAAGGGGTGCTAGGTTGATCGCTCGAGATCCCCGATCTCCTGCTCGGAAAGGCCGGTGATCTCGGTGATGTCGGAAAGGGGGAACCCGCGTTTCAGCATCTTCAGGGCATCTTCACGAGCCTTCTGTTGTATGCCCTGCTGCATGCCCTGCTGCATACCCTGCTGCATACCCTGCTGCATACCTTCTTGCATTCCCTGCTGCATACCCTGCTGCATGCCCTGCTGCATACCTTCTTGCATGCCCTCTTCCTTGCCGCGTTGCTCGGCGCTACGTAACCGCGAACTGACATCGCGTTGCCATTTCTCACGCGCCTCGGCGATGTCCATAAGCTCGTCGTCGGCAGTAAAGGTGCGGTAGGCTCTGTGGGCCTTGCCCAGAGCAGGGTTGTCCTTCAGCAATAGCGTCATATCCTCCTCCTCCACGGTGCCTTCGTGCTCGAAGTAATAACACCATGTATCAAGTTTGTCCTTCACATCACCGGTGCTTTTCAGGTGATTCTTGGGCAGTTCGATGAAATGGATCTGCAGGTGATCGGATAGCACATACTCCGGTGCGTCGGCCTCGGTGATCTGGAAACAGCTATGATAGCCGGGAAGCTGGGGGAAGATCTCGAAATCCAGCAGGTTGATACAGACCGAGGGGGTCAGCTCGATATAGTCGTCACCTTTCTTCAGCTGCCCGGCGTAACTCCTGGCCCAGTAGTACAGGCT
>NZ_FTMS01000033.1 GCF_900156105.1 Alkalispirochaeta americana | reverse complement strand
CCTTCGGTATCGATAACCGCAGCCCAACCTCGCTCTGAGAGAGCCCCTGTTCATTTACCATTTTGACGGCTTCACTCTTGAGCTCGTCACTATACAATCGCTTCTTCTGTTGCATCGTTTCCTTGTTCCGCATCTGGATCGTTCAAGTATACGTGTCTACTGAAGTCAGTATAGGTCAAACCTGGCGAAAGATCGCTAAATGGCAGCAACTGGAACTCGTGCAAGCAGGACGAGCATTCAAAGACGGAATCCTCGTGGAGGATTCCGTAGCATAGGTCGGAAATCGGAAGGGATGCCCATCCACCAAGATTGACAGTATCCCAAGGGGTATCGAGTGCTGGTTCTTACGAGGATTAGCCAGGTTTCCTTCTGCCGGAAAAATTGGGAAGAATTGTGATAGAATTACCCTAAATTTTTATGGTATTTGCAAGCGAGTATGTGTTCAGGATGGATGCAATATCTTTCCGGAGCAGATCTTCAGCCTTCTTGAAATCTTTCTCGCTAATGGCTTCGCATACGATAATGTGTGATTTTGGATTGTAGGAGAGGTATGATTTTTGACCAGAGTTTCCAAAAAGCTGTGCGACTGCCCTCCAGAGTAAATGCATCGTTTTTCTTAATGAATCAGTAAGGAGTGTGTTTTTTGCATAAGAGATTAAAGTGATATGGAAGAGAGCATTATTTTCCCACCATTCTTCCAAGCTGACCGACTTTCCCATCTTGATATATTCAGTTTCATTGGTTAACTGCGTAAGGCAATCAATGGCATCCTTTTCAAGGCTCTCGAAGGATAAGCGAAGTCCTTCAAGTTCAAGAATAATTCTAAATTGAGTTGCCTCCCATATGTCGCGCTCTGTTAGTCGGATGATCTGATAGCCAAGGCGCGGGATGCTCCGTATTATACCCTCATTGCATAATTGAATGAGCGCCTCTCGAACCGGTGCCTTGCTAACGCCGAATTCTCCTGCAAGAGCGTTTTCTTTCAAAAAATCATTTATCTCGTATTTATTATTAATGATATTGTCAAGAATCTTATCGTGTATTTGATCTTTCAAACTTTGTGTCATGAAAACCCCTGCTTTTAGGTATACAAGAGATACAAAAAATTATCAAGTCTGTTGTTGACAGATCACTTGTTACAATACATGATTGTGGTATGATCAGTGATCATACGAAAGGAGAAGCTATGACAAAGAAACAGCGTGTTGCAGCTCTGATATGCGGAGAAGAGGTTGATAGGATACCTGCAAGTTTTTCTCTCCATTTTTCCAAAGAATCTGTATCAGGTAAGAAGGCGATCGATGCGCATAGAGAATTTTTCCAGGAGACTGACGTTGACGTATTAAAAATCATGAATGAAAATTTATTTTCTCCCGATGTGCTAATTCGATCGCCGGAAGACTGGAAGCACATAAGGCCGATTACGGGTAAAGAAGTATATATCCAAAACCAACTTGATATCATCAAGGCTCTTTCGGACGAGATGGGGGGAGATGCTTATATTTTTGCGACAATTCACGGGGTATTTGCATCAGCCTTTCATGCCACGAAAGATGATGATATGAAATTAGCCCATCACGATAAAGTGACCGCGCACCTGAGGGAGTCTCCTGATGTCATCGAAACCGCGCTGAAAAATATTGCTGAGGGCTTAGTTGCTTTTGTTGATCTATGCATCGAGGCGGGGGCTGAAGGAATTTATTATGCAGCCCTCGGTGCAGAGTCTTACCGGTTCACTAGGGACGAATTCAGCCGTTATATCAAACCCAACGATATCCTGGTCCTTGAAGCAGCAAAAAAAGCGCCGGGGGGAACAATACTTCACATGTGTAAGGACAGACTAAATATCGACCTTTACAAAGGATATCCATGTGATATCGTAAATTGGGCGGTGAACGAGCAAAATATTAGTCTGGATGAAGGCAGGGAGTTGTTCAAAAAGCCTGTTCTTGGTGGGTTTGACGACAGGGCTGGTGTTCTGGTTGAAGGGAGAAAAAGAGATATAGAACACGAAGTTCACAGATTGGTAAACACCTATGGTCCTACGAACTTTATGTTAGGTGCAGACTGCACATTGCCGGAGAATATGTCTTATGAGCGAATCCGATGGGCGGTAGATGCATTGCAAATCGCAAAAATGCAAGTATCGTGAAAGAAAAACCAGCGAATTACTCGCAGATAATGCGTGGTAACGTGATAATGCTCTTTGGGGAGGTTTTGTATGAAAAAGGTGTTGTTATTATCAGTGGTACTTCTGGGTTCAGGCCTCGCTGTCTTCGCTGGAGGACAAAACGAGCCTATGGATGAAGATGTGTATCCTGCGGGTACCATGTCATTTATGGGGTATGGGAATCCGCAGGTTCACAAGGTTCATGCGGATGATTTTTTAAACAGAAATCGGGACGTAGCACCAACTGTTGATTTTGAAATTCTGCATGTTGAATCAGAATCAGCAGCCCGGCAACACGTGATTATGTCAGTGACAGCTGGTGCTTGGGACGATCTTCCTACCGCTATGCGCACTGAGGAAGTAAGTCTTCAGGTCATGGCGGACCATGGTATCTTGGTAGATTTGACGGATTTTGCACTTGAGCACAAGGATGACTACATTGACGGTGTTTGGGATGCAGGATTCTATGATGGTAGGTATTATGGTATTCCTACCCAATTTAAGCCACAGTTGCTATTTTACAACGCCACATTATTCGAGAAATATAATATCGATCCTGAAAGGATGGATACTATAGAGGGATGGATTGATGTGGGGAGGGATCTGAAGAGGAAGAGTGAAGGAAAAGTGCGTCTTTCTTATATTGATCCGGGACATTTCACGTGGCGCTATTATGGCAGAAGAGGTTTAATGCCGCAGGCCGAGGCCAATATTTGGGATGATGATGGAAATGTTGTCATTGATACAGATCCAGGATCCCTGCTTGCGTTCAATACTCTTGATACACTTAAGTCAGAAGACTTGTTGCTCACCGCTTCAATGTTTCAGCCCCAGTTGTACGATGCAACCCGTGATGGACGGATTGCAACCTTTTACATTGGTGCTTTCTGGGATCAATTTCTCAGGCAGAATCTGCCTGATATGGAAGGTGACTGGAGGATGATGCCTGCGCCCATGTTTGAAAACATTGGGTTGCGTGGCGCCCCTGTTGCGGCCATTGATGTGATCCTCAATCCTCCGGGAGGAGCGCCTTACAAGGATTTGTACCTTGAAATGATGTTGGACTTTCAGTTCAACAACGAGGCAAGGATTGACTGGACAGAAAAAATGATTGGCCAGAATCAGACAGTTTCCGCGCCCATTGTAAAGAAAACTTTGGAAGATCCCTACTGGTCTCAACCGACTCACTATTATGGCGGTCAGTCTCTCCTGGGTATGGAAACCAAAGGTTTGGTGAACTTTGCTCCAAACCTCAGGGTTACAAATGTTGATGCTGAGGCTGACTCCATCATTTCTGCAGAACTGGAAAAATATGTTGCGGGAGATCAATCAATGGATCAGGCGGTCGCTAACATGGGAAGGATACTAAGGCAGAGAATTCGAAAGGCTCCAGCAGCTCGATAACGAAATGCAAATATGATTGGTCTCCACCCGGTATGAGCGAATGATTCCTGCCGGGTGATCTATAACGAATGGAGTATACATCATGAGAGTCGATAGTTTATGGGCAAGAATGTGGAAACACCGTATAGTTTACATGTTCATTGCTCCCTACTTTGTTCTTTTTGTCTTGTTCCAGCTGATTCCGCTTGTATGGTCCTTTGTGCTGAGCTTTCATCAATGGTCAGGGCTTGGCAACATGGATTTTATTGGTTTTGAGAATTACCAAAGAATGCTCTCAAGCGAGCAATTTCAAAAAGCCCTTATAAATACAGTCTTTTATTGGATTGTGAGTGTTTCTACAATAATACCAATTTCTTTATTTTTGGCCTGTATTATCGATAGTTCATGGCTGAAGAAAAGAGAGTTAATTCAAACTGTATTGTTTTTGCCGTACATTGTTTCTTGGGTCGCGGCTGCTTTGATATTTAGGATGATCTTTGATCATGAAGTTGGTCTGGTAAACATAATATTTGTTTATTTTGGATTTGATCCACAGCCTTGGCTTATTAGTACAAGATTATCAAAGATTCCAATATCTGTTCTTATTATATGGAGGCTTGTTCCTTGGTACATGCTGATCATATATTCTGGACTTAAAAGTGTTGATCATCAGTATTATGAGGCGGCTTTTATAGAGGGGGCAAATGCCTTTCACCGCTTAGTTAAGATAACTATTCCTCTTATTAGCACTATTCTGTCTTTTTGCTTTATAACTTTAACTATAGAATCTTTTAGAATATTTGCTCAGCCTTATGCTCTAACACGAGGAGGGCCAGGTAATTCATCAATGTCTATTGTTCAATACCTGTATGTAAATGGTTTTGAGTTCTTCAATCTGGGCTATGCATCTACCATTGGGTATGCCCTGGCTCTTATCTTGCTTTTAGTGTCATCCCTGCAAATCAAATCAATGACTCGTCGAAACAAAGAAATGAGCATGTGAGTAAATATTATGAAAATAAGCATTGTTGAGCGCAATTTGTTAATATTTGTACTTTTGTTTATCATGATCTTATCTGTTTTTCCTTTTTTGTTCATGTTTATCATTGCAATGAAGTCTCCGGGAGAGAGTGTTACGGGATTAAGCTCGCTTTATGTTTTGAGTCCGACATTTGATAACTTCATTCGTGTGAACCAGATTATTCCTCTCTATCGGAATATGTTGAATAGTGTTGTTGTGTCATCATTTGGAGCTCTCACGACGGTGTTTTTCTGCGCTTTAGCAGGATTTGCCTTTGCGAAATATGAGTTTCCTGGAAAAGAAGTCATGTTTTTTGTGATGATTGCTACAATGATGGTTCCTGAAGAAACGAGCGTAATTCCAGTATTTATAATAATTAGGAACTTAGGTTGGGTTAACAACTTGCTGTCTCTCATTGTTCCAAAAATTGCTACTGCAATTGGCATATTTTATATGAGGCAGTATATTACGGCTTTTCCGTCTTCTGTCATGGAGCAGTCCCGTATCGATGGGTGTGGCGAATTCAGAATATTCTGGAACATCGTGCTTCCAAATATTACACCTGCTCTGGCCGCATGGGGATCGATTTCTTTTATTGTCCGATGGAATGAACTCTTGTGGCCATTGTTGTTCATGCGTTCAAGGGTCATGTATACGCTAACTGTGGCAATCTCGTTACTACCAACAGCTGAAGGGTTGTCCACTCCATGGCAAGTTATTATGGCTGGAGCGGCGGTATCTGTTATCCCCCTTATAGGGATCTATTTCATGCTCCAGCGGTTTCAAATTGCAGGACTTATGACAGGTTCTTTGAAGGGATAAAAAATAAGGAAAAAACATGGAAAATATCAATCTAAAACTTCTCGCTATGTTACGAAGAGAGCTTGTTACCTCTGTAGGATGTACTGAGCCCGCTGCAGTAGCCCTTGCATGCGCAACTTCAAGGAGGTATCTCTGTGATGAGCTTGCGAAGCTTTCAATTGTTGTTAGCAAAGATGTTTTCAAGAACGGGTTCAAGGTTGGAATTCCGGGGAGTAGTCAGAAAGGGCTGTTTATCGCGGCTGCCTTGGGCTACCTGTTCGGTGATTCCGAGACAGAACTTGAGGTTCTTTCTGGCATCAGTTCCGAGTCCCTTCCACATGCTGAAAAGCTTGTGAAATCAGGAATGATTAGCATTGACATTGATCATAGATACGACGGTCTATATATAAAAGTTGTGGCCGAAGGTGATCACAATAGTTCCGAAGTGGTGATACAGCATGAGCACAATCACGTTACCTACATTGCGACAAATGGGGGCGTTATATTTGAAAATCTGAATGCAGGAAACGCAGGCCAACCAAATTGTCAGGAGGTGCTTGATGAAGTTTCTCCTGAACGAATCATCCGTTTTGCGGACGAAGTGCCAATTGAAGATATCGCCTTCATCTACGATGCTGCTGTAGTCAATCTAGAGGCGGCCCGGCAGGGCATGGCCCAAGGGTGGGGTTTAAACATAGGGAAAACGCTGTTATCGATTGATGATGGATTTGAAGGAAGTAGTACTGATCTTACAATGTCTGGAATAACGCGAGCCTCGGCTTGGGCTGCTGCGGCTTCCGATGCCCGGATGTCGGGAAACAGCTGTCCCGTGGTTATAAACTCAGGAAGTGGAAATCAAGGTATTACAGCTTCGCTACCAGTTCTCAGTATTGCTAAGGATCTCGGTATGAAGAAGGAAATTGTGACGAGGGCTCTTGCCGTCAGTCATCTCATGGCTCTGTACCAGAAGCATTTCAGTGATCGAATTTCCGCTTTCTGCGGGGTGGTCACAGCTGCGACGGGGGCGGGGTGTGGAACTGCATATATGATGGGAGGCCGACTACCTGAAATTGAGGATACCATTAATACGGCTTTGGGAGGAATTTCAGGCATGATATGTGATGGGGCAAAGCCTAGTTGCGCGATGAAAATTGCATTGGCTGTGCAAAATGGCCTCCTGGCATGTGTCCTCTCTTTGAAAGGCAAGAGAATTACTCCCGGGGAGGGAATCGTTGCTAAAGATGCCTGTACAACAATAAGAAATATAGGAGTCCTTGCAAGGGATGGTATGTGTAGAACCGACGAGATCATCTTGCAGATCATGTTGAATGGTGATCTTTCATCAACCTCTAATGTGGGCCCCTCTGAAGAAAGCTTGGTATGATACTTTATGTGCGAGAACTCAACGTTTGCTGATGTGCAGGCAATGTTTTCGGGGCCTCCTTCAGGGGGGATGCGATTGTTGAGGCCCGCACTATTTGTTTATGAATCAGGGGATATAACCGAAATACTGTAGTTGAGACTTGAAAGAAAGGGGAAGGGAAACCGGGCTCAT
>NZ_FTMS01000032.1 GCF_900156105.1 Alkalispirochaeta americana | reverse complement strand
AAAGTAATTATAATGTAATTACGGTGATTTGTCAATTTATTCACTGCGCGGAGCGCCAATCGAACGCTGGCTTAACCGGCAATGCCTGACCAGCGAAGCGAGGTGCACAAACCGTGACAGAAGGCCTTGTCCGGTTGAAGCTGTTGTTCGCTTGCTCCAAACCCCCGATAGCATCAACGAACACCTGAGGCCATCAGGCACGTCCTTCTTCCTTCATGATCAATGCGTTCCTGGAAGAGAATCCCTCTATTCCAGATCCACCAAAAAAATCCGGGTCCATTATCCGCCGACAATTCAGATCTGGCCAGCAGAAAAGATTCTCTGCGCAGTCCAGGATTCTTTCGCCGATCGAACCCCACAAATCGGGTTCCCCAATCCCGGGAAATCGTATCTTTCCCAAATAGGGTGTGCCGTCCTCGGGAGCCCAGGATGCCCCGTCAAGACGAACGCAAAGCTTTGCGGCAATTTTTGAACCGCGAAGCGGTGGAGAAATTGTCCGACAACAGCGTTTTGTTAAGTGCTGCCTAGATCTCAGTTGCATCTGGAACATCATAAATATTGTCAGTGATCTCGCTCATCAGACGGTGATCTAGCAAAACCTGCATAATGACTTTTACAGTCTCAGTGCATGGGATTATTGTGTCATTGGCATTATCAAAATTAATACCCCACCCCCTAGCGTTATTGACCCTTTGTAAAGTTTGGATAAAATTCGGCCGATTATAGATCCCTTTTTCTTCAATAACGGCCATTCTTCTCAACTGTATGGAGTTGTTTCCTACATACTCTACTATTGGCGATAAATCAGAGAACAAGTTACTGAACGAAGGTGACTGCTGAAGCTGTGAAAATGCAGCAACATACTCTTCACGATACTTCATTGCAGACTCAAACCCGCGTTTATTTGCAATAAATGCCGTATTTCCAAAAACGTAAAAGTCAAAACTTTTTTCAATAGAAAAACTATTATTCTCCACTGCCGATAGTTCTCCATTGGAAAAAATCATATTTATATACTTCTTAGGGTAAGAGGTCTTCCATGATGACGTGGAACGTTTTACAGCATAGACCGTAGTGCCATTTAATGTAAACTTAACCACATACCCTTTAGCCCCTTTCAGATCTTTTGACTCTGAGATTCTATGTTCGCTTTCGAGACGATCTACGAGAACCTTTAGGTTGGAGAAATCTGTAGTAGAAGGATCTAAAGTAAGACAGCTATTTTCATTGTTTTGTGATATGTAAGTGTATGGGCTGTGCTCTGTTATCCTATCAATCTCTTTCTTGACGAACTCTTTTAGTTTCGAGTTTAACTCGCCCTCAGTTTGAACATAAAATGCACGAAATCGTGAAGACGTAGTACTATCTTTGAAAACCCAGAGATGTGGATTAGAATTATCGAAGTCGAATGTTTTCAAAGATTGGAAGTCAACTGACATCAGCCACCTCTCGCAACATAGAAATCTTGTATTGTTTGCACACTATAATCACCGGGAATCAGATTGCCTTTATGCAACATTCTTACACTTCTTTCATTTCCGTTTATTTCTATTTCTGCCTCATAAAGCTTCCACCCAAACATCAGCAAAAGTGGGTTCATTATTATCTGTCCTGACTTGTATGTTATTGCGAACATCCAGATCAAGAACATGGCAAAACCTAAAAGTTTTTCAGGAGATTCGTAGCTAATTCCCATGAATGAAACAACATACGGAAAAACATAGTTAATAATGTCGTTGGGAATTGCTTTCGTTCTTTTTACTCTGGCCTCAAATGGAAACGATATCTTTTTGAGCGATATATTGGATAAAACTACTGAGACGAAGGTTATAAGGAGAAAGGCTATAGACAAATATGGGTTAGAGAAGGGGTTAAAGTAACATTCGCTCATTTTTGAAATATCACAAAATGATCGCCCCCACCAAGACATCGGTATGTCTTGGACGGCAAGTATTAGGGCCAACGGTAGGTAAGAGCCAATGAAAATTACAAAAGCTGAAAAAATTCTAAATTGCATTTCGAATTACCATCCGATATCTCCTGGCACACTGGCACTTAACATTGAGTTAAGCCGCAACAGGGCGTAGCCCGGTTGTCGCGCTTGAACTCGTTGTTAGATTTCTTCTATATCGATTTCATCATATGTAAAAAGAGCTTTTTCCTTTAAGTAATTTATATAATTTGAAAAATTCTCATTGATGGAGTTGTAATTTAATATATTTACAATTTTATTCCCGAAAACCTGAACCAGATCTATCGGAATTATTTCTTGTAAATAGTTTGCATCGACAAACTTTGAATAGTACTTCTTATTAGTATCTTCTGGAAATTTCTCATAAAAGACATGTTGTAGCCCATATTTTGAATTACTAATCGAGTCCATAATTGATTTTAGTTGATACTCTTTTTCACTTGCGTAAATACCTTTTGTGTCATATCTAAACCTGTAGGCATATCGCTTTATTTCTGATAGCACTTTAACAATATTCATGGTTTCAATGACAATTAGTTTATCCGCATCAATTTTCCAATTGATCAGTATTACATTTTCTATTGGAAATGATTTTCCATAATATGCTCGAAAGTTACCATACTTGATTCCAGAATCGGAAAGGTCTTTTTCGATGTCAGCTTTACTTAAATAGTTATTCTTTTCAAGAATAGTTTCTACGTCTGTTTCGTGTACATTAAAATACAAAGAGGCTATTCTATGATTATAAGCAACAACTTCTTTGTAATTATAAAAATTATTTTCTTTATATTCTTTTATTTCGATATTATCCGTGCTGGTAAATGTTTTAATTCCAAATTTTTCGCTTTCTTTCCATCCAAGTAAACCAAGATTTTTCATTTTTGCCTCACATAAATTTTTTTTTAGCCGAATGGCTCATTCAACCTACTATTATATTGCCAATATGCTCAATTTTCTATAAAGTTTCGGGCGTATATGACGTTTTGCCAAGCGAATGCGAAGACAAAATGTGCCGAAGGCCAAGGAGCGAAACAACGCAGCATATTACGCCCTGTTATGAGCAGTTATTTATTCCAATCCCACTTTTTTAATCTCCCCTTAATGTTAAATACTTTATCGTATTCTTTATTCTTAATGTGGTTCAAAGCTTTTGTGCTTTCACTTTTTACCAGACGAAAAAAGTCTTCGTCATATTCATCTGCTAGATTCTTATACGGTTCTCCAGCATCAATTATTACTCGTCGACTTGCTGTAACTGCGAGATCTTCGGCAGGATTAAAATATTTATAACCTACTGGATATATCGGAGAACCATCCGTCATTGATACTATCTCTTTAAAGCATTCCACCAAATCAGATTCCCATGATGATTCTTCTGAAATATTCCGATACTCCAGTGCAGACGCAATTATCAATTCGATAATGTATGATTTTAGACAATTTAATCCACATTCATTTTTCCAATCTTTTATAAGTATAGACAAATCCGAGAAGTAGAAATGTTCCTTCGCCTTAGACAAAATATATTCGTTATTCCATATTGATGTCATTCCTTGGTAGGCTCTTTTGTTTTTAACATCTTTATATTGTAAAGGAGAATTCAACCAAAAAGTGGGCACAATATCAAAGTCATATTTCTTTTCATCTCTATCAGAAAACGACGCTTTAACCGATACTTTAGTTATATCTAAAATATCTATTTCTGAAAAATTGGTTGATAGGATATGCGCAATTCGATTTAGTATCTGAGGAAATTCACTATATTTATGGTGTTTATTTAATATAAGGACTAGATCAAGCTCAGGATTATATCTAAGCATTGTTTTTTTATTAAAAGACCCTGCTGGTCTACATTCTTTTAAGCTTAATTCCGAATTATGTTCTATTACTGATTTATAGGAAGCTATTTTACTCATCAGAAAATCACTTTGCTCTTTTGTCGGCCTAAGAATTCTCTCTATGTATTTTTGTAATCCATTTCTACTCATACATACCTACCTCATGAATAATTAATTGCTTATAACGGGGCGGCGGGTATACGCAGTGGTCAGAGCAAGCCGAAGGCTTGAACTGGACATTGTGGATATCCGCCAGTTGTCCGAAGTTGCGGAGCAACGCAGGACAGCTGGCGGGATTGACCGCCGCCCCGTTTTCCAAAATTGCGTATCAATTTTGGAAAACGGATGGCAATATGCGGAGACCGGGGTTTCGAAGCTCCAACATGTCAAACCGTTATAATTTTGAGTAAATGTACAAAAGTTAAAATTGCCCACATCCCCCGGCTTACGTATATTGCGTGTTGCCAACCGTATTTTACTCTGCTTCAAAGTCATAAGGTGAATTAAGAAAGTCCAATACTTGCTTAGGATATTTTTCATGTATAAACTCCAATATTCGATGTGCAAATGGGTAAACTTTATCACCCTTCTCAACTCGTTTAATCCCAATCCATGAAGTTGGAAAATACCTTGCCATCATTCCAAACACATAGGATACAATGTACATTCCACTCAATAAATTTAATCCAATATCATTAGGCAATGAAGGTATCACACAACCATCTCCAATATTGAATGCACCATGCCATCTTTGTGTGATGTTTGGAGACCAATTTGGGTTCGAATATTTTATTAATGTAGAATGATTTTCACGTACAATTAATTTATCTGGACAGTATTCGTTAGGAAAAAGCAATTCTAAATCTGATTCATTTACTAACCCTTGCAGTTTTACATGAGTTAATCCATCATCTGTTTGTGTCTTTAATTCTTGAATCACCGCAAATGTTAATTTATCAGACAACCAAGAGTCATATTCTTTATACAAATCAGGGAAATATTGAATTACTTGTCTTAGAGTAAATTCCTCTCCAATTTGAGGCATTTTTAGTATGGATGCCCAATTTATCGCAGTCGAGTTTGCACTTAGATAATTTTTATTTTCAGTTGTAGTAATTAATTCGGAAAAAGTACCTTCTCCAATACATATCCTCAAATTCTCGAAATCCTTGTTTTTAAGTACTTCTTTCCAATTTTTAACTTCTAATCCATGAGAAGACTTTAATTGATGCTCAGTCTGTGATAGATTTAATGAAAGAATTAGTCCTTTTGATAGAGCCATTACCCCATAATATTGTAAAAGGGGTCTTACCGTAAAATTTGAATCATCCGCACTCCTAAAATATTCTCTTGCCTGAATGAAGTTTGAGGTAATTTGCTGAACTCTATTTGCATTAATCTCCCTGCCATATTTTTTTTGGATAAATCTATCTACAAGGTCTCTTGTTTCGAATTCTAATAATTCATTCCAAATTTTATTCATATGCAGTATCTCTCAATATGGTTGGCAACGGGGCGGCGGGTATACGCAGTGGCCAGGGCAAGCCGAAGGCTTGAACTGGACATTGTGGATATCCGCCAGTTGTCCGAAGTTGCGGAGCAACGCAGCATATACTTGCTGTTATAGGAAGTTGAGTCACTTACAACTCCAACAACTATTTTGACATATATATTTTACTTCGCCAACAGGCGAAATTCTTCTCTTCCTTTCCTTGCCCCCGCGCAGCGTGGATCTAACGCCCGCATCAGCTGCAATTTTGTCCCGAAGGGTTGGCGACCTTTTTGAGCATTCAAAAAGGATGACAAAAAAATTGTCAGTTGCATGCGATTGTTATATGGCTGTAATTCTACAACTTTAAGATTTCACTACAGTACTCTTTACCATGCTTTGAACACCAAATGCTTTTTAATTTATAAGCTGTATTGAAGTCAAATTTTGTATCATGCATTAAGTCTATTTCTTCCCAAAGGTCTTCTTTATTTCCGGAACAGTCACATGACTTTCTAACAAGCTCATTTTTAATTTTAGCGAAAAATCTATCAGATACTAAAAGTTCACGAGGTTGCGTAAAAGAGGCCAGTTTTGCTGCCATATTAATCGGCTTTCCAGCCCATACTTCATTCTGTCGATCAGTTCTTCCACCTGAACGTTTTAAGCCAATTTTTTTTACTAGTACTGTTTTTTGGTCAATTCCAATATGCCCACCGATATTTATCTTCGTTTTTTTTCCGACTTTTTTTGTAAACTCTTCTTCGATAAAAGTTTTTATTGTAATTGCAGCAGCAAAAGCTTTATATTCATCACCTTTGTCAAATAATGCAAAAACACCATCACCTTTTACATCAATATATTTAGCATTCATCTCATGAAAAATCTTTATAATAGTTCCTGTAAAATACTGATATATTGATGCTGAACTTTTATCATGTTTAGAAGCACTTAACTGAGTAGAATTAATCATATCTGCAAAAACACAAATAACATCAGGAACTTTTAACCAGTGATTTGGTTTCTCTATAGGAATATTATCTGTTTCAGGTATTTTGTTAACTACTTGTATTGATGTAGCAAGTTCATAATTCTTATTTTGTGTAGAAATAATCTCCTTAATATTATCCAAAACTTGTTCAAAAGTAACCACGTAATCTCCCCCTATTTATCTGATAAAAATAAAACAATTAAAAATGAAATAACGATCGATATGAAAGCAGAAAGTAAAAGAAATACGCCAATTTTAAAATAGGTAAATTTTGTATACGTAATTTTTGAATTGATTATTATCTGGTTTATATACTCTTTTGCAAATGAATTTTTTGGCTTTTCATTGATTGAATATTTTTCATAATATGCTGTTTCAAAATCTAAAACAGTATATTTCTGAATATCACCGAAATATAACAAATTATCATTATTCGATTTATTACCTTTAAATAGAAATGGTCTTTTTAGATTTGGATAAAATGAAAGTACAGTAGAAAAAACACCCAGTGCTGTAAATATTAAGATATTATACAGATATATCTTTAAACATATATTTGTTATAGTTATTTGTAGAAGGATTGTTAAAACCCCTAAGAAAATGGCTATAAAAATTGGAAGTAAGATAGCATTCTTAGCCTCAGCATATTTAAGCCACTCATTAATAGAGACATACAATCCCATTAAATTATTCTCGACTTTCTGTTCTTCTTCTGAAATCATAACTTTTCCTTTCCTATTATTAATTATTTTTACAATAATTAATATTTGCAAGATAGAATATCAAAATCACCTAATCCCTTTAATACGGATGTGAATATATTTTTTGACCAGCCACTCATATCAATTTCTTGAGATAATATTCGTTTACTTAGACCGGTTCTTTTCAATGTTAGAATTTGATTTTTATCAGCTTCGGCCTCTAGTCTATAGGCAATTGTCAATGGTTTTCCAATTGCAGTATATTCTTCATATACTTGTTCCAACCCTGTTTTACAATAATATAAATCTCCAGAACCAATCGCCGATTTAGATTCAAACTCTGTACAAAATAGTTCTTCAATTATTTCCTTCGAACAATAAAGTGCATTGTTAGAAGCATCTTTTTTTTTCATCCTCCTATCAAATAATGGAGAAAACATTGCAATTATCCCGTCACCCATTAATTTATCAATTCGTCCTGAATATTTATGGATTATCCTTAGCGTTTTTGAATAATACTCTTCAAGATAATTTTTTATATCAGAAGCAGTCATTTCCGAAACTGTTTCGGAGAACGAATAAATATCAATATATATAACATTTGTAAAAGATTCTTTTTTGTCAATTTCAATATCCAAATTTTCTAGACTAAAATTTTCAAATATTGATTTTCTTACTCGTTGATCAACAAATCGTTTATATAATTTATTTTGATAATCTAATGAATACATTCATACTCCATATAATTTATAACTGAAAAATATTGTCCATACAACGCTGGCTTAACCTGCGAGCCGTCAATTGGCGCGGTTTATGCTATCGGGTAGGGGATCGCAATCCGTGCCAATAGGCGAGTCAGGTTGAAGCTGTTGTTCGCTTGCTTCAAACCCCCGATAGCATCAACGAACACCTGGGGCCATCAGGCACGTCCTTGTTCCTTCATGATCAATGCGTTCCTGGAAGAGAATCCCTCTATTCCAGATCCACCAAAAAAGGTTCATCGTCGAATTCCGGGGAATGCGTGACGGATGCGAAGGAAGAAATATTCGTCGTCCCGGAAGCCATAGGCGACCCGTTTGATCACCTTG
>NZ_FTMS01000031.1 GCF_900156105.1 Alkalispirochaeta americana | reverse complement strand
TCACAACATGACCTATCAGGAACTCATCGTGCGAATACAGAAACACCTGCCCGGTGAACATAAAGAATACGTCAACTACCTTACGTCACGGTATTGTAGAAGGAAGAAGGCAATGGTCTTGACGCCAGTTTGGTAACAGCCGACGGAATACGTCGCCTGCTTTCCTTTTTACCTCTGCTATCAGATCCTGACGCCAAGCGTGGAGGCGGACCAAGTCTTGATCCCGCAGGAAAGAACACCTTTTCAATCATTCCTGCGATGATCTCAGAATCGGCAGAGGATTTTGTTCAGGATTTTTTCCGTATCCCCAAGAGAAAATGGCACCTGAACGATAATCAGAGGCACCCCAAAATCGCTTTGTGCGGTAGAATCGATAGAAGAGATGACCGACGATTGGCGCACACAGCAACATTATCGCGATAATGCCAAAGAGCTTGGCAGGATTTATGAGAAGGCGGGTGTCACGCACCTGCACCACCTGATCACGCTGTTACGTCCCGGCGACAAGGTGCTCGACGTCGGCTGCGGTACCGGCCGGGACGTGGCGTGGCTGCGCGAGCATGGCTACCAGGCCGAAGGTACCGATCCCTCAAAGGAGATGCTCGCCGAGGCCCGCCGGAGGCACTCGATTCCCGACGGAGTACTCCACGGTGATTCCTTGCCGGGTCTCGAGTCGGTTGGCGGATCCTTTGCGGCGATCACCTGCATACACGTGCTCCATCATCTCGAAGATACCCTGCTCCTGGATTCGTTGTACCGACTCCGTTCGCTTCTGGCACCGGGCGGATTCCTCCTCATCAAGATTCCGTCACACCACGCATCGGTCGCTCAGGGGATACACGCCGATGGCAGACGCTATATTCTCCGGGATCCGGGAGAATACCGGTTTTTCCTTGAGCGGTTGGGTCTCCGGTTGACCGCACAGATCGATGATCACCACGAAGAAACCAGGTCGCTCTGGCATACCCAGGTCTACACGACTCCCCTCTCTGCAGGACTCAACCCGCTAGAGACGGTCGAATCGATCCTCTGGGACGATCGCAAGGTAAACACCTACAAGTTTGCCCTCCTCCGGGCAGTCACCGATCTGGCGGTACATACTACGAGGACCGGCCGTTGGACCAGAGATGGTCGCGTTGCGGTCCCGATCAACATCGTGGCCGAACGGTGGATCGAGTATTACTGGCCCCTTGTGGCAATCGGCGCTGGTAACGACGAGGAGATCCTCTTGGGCCAGCGCGTTTCGGGCAAGCAAGACATGACCTTCCGCAGGAGCCTCTCCAGCCTCACACAACGGTGGGAACCAACCGGTGGATACCCGGCGTTCCGGGCCGCCCTGGACAGGGGCGCCTTGCCATTAGAGCAACAACGAGAGCTGCGCAACGTACTGAACGATATCGGCCGCGGCATCCGCCAGCCCGTACAGTACGCCGGCAACGCGCGAACCGGAAAGAAGCTCTTTGAGATCATCGACGGGGACCTGTACATCGGCGGAACCCTCTGGACGGAGCTCGCCCTGATGGGCCGTTGGATCGAGGACTCGATCCTGATCCGGTGGGCGGAGTTTGTGGCGGACCTGAAACACCAGAAAAACCACGTGACCTCGGAAACGGTTCTGGCACTTCTGCTGAGACCACGCCGTAACGATCATGACACCTCGATAGCCCGGGGTGTTTACGGGGCATCGCTGGCGGCAAAGGGCAACCTGGAATGCGTATGGAGCGGCACTACGATCAGGACGATGGTGCACCTCGAGGTCGATCACGCGATCCCCTGGGCGTTGTGGTATTCCAACGATCTCTGGAATCTCCTCCCCGCCGATCGGACCGTCAACAACACAAAGCGCGACAAACTGCCAAGCCGCCCCTTGGTGGAAGCAAGCCGGAGCAGGATCCTCGGGAACTGGGAAGCTCTCTGGGCGGCGGAACCGGCGATGTTCAGCGCCCACGCCACGCGGTTTCTGGGGGAACCCCTTCATGATTTCGGGAGCGCCAGACAGCAGGAACTTTTTGAGGTATTCAAAAACGCGATCGAGTTTACCGCTTCAAACCGCGCGGTGAAACGGTGGGATATCTAGGTTTTGCTGTTTCAACCTTCCCGGCTGGCGGGTATCAGGGGCGCTGCAAGAGCCGGGCAGCACGGTGGAGGTGTGCCTGGCGAATGGCGGGAGGCATCTTGTCGAGCCTGCGCGGAATCATAGCCATGAACCACTCATAAACCTGGTCGGGGCGGGTGCGGAAGATGCCCTCTACGTTGACATCTTCCGAGGACAGCGCCCTGTATCGTATTGCCCAAATGATCCAGGAAAACCTTAAGACCCTCATTGAGAGGCTTGACCGTGGGATTCACTTCATTACACTGTGGCAGCTGGCTTTACGAGGCTGGAACCTTTTCTTCAGGCAGGAATAACCAGTGTCATTGATGTTTAAACCATCCTTACGGATACACTCCTTTCGCGGACGTCTCTTCGTGGTTTATTCGACCCTGATTATTGTTGTCCTCCTTGCGACGGCCACCCTGTTCTATACCTTTTACCGCAGGTCTGCGATGAACAGAATCATTGCGGAGCAAAACCAGCTAAGCACGGCCATCATAGAGGCGACCGATTCCGAAGTAGCTACCATGGACACTGTTTCAATGAATATATTTTACTCAACCCTGGTAGAATCCCACTTACAGCGGTACATGATGCTCTCGGCTGATGAGGATTTTGAAGAGCGCCTGCGGACACAGCAAGCCTTGATGGATACCATCTCGGCAGTCATTGGCCCATTCCAAATTGTAAATCAGGTAAACATCTACAGCCTGGAAGGGCACATGATTGGAGCGGGGCTCTTCAACCAGCAAATTAACGTCGACCTGCCGAACAAGGACTGGTACGAGCGAACTTCTGAGCTGGATGGAGCAAAAAACCTGACTGGTCCCAAGCCGTTGCAATATATCGATGCCGGTAATTACCATTTTCGAGACAGGCCCTTTCTTTCCATGACCCGATTCTATAAAGACGGCACACTGGAAGCCAAAGGAATTATTGAAGTACTGCAAGACTACAATGCAGTTTTTAGCTACCTGAAGCGCATGCGCCAATATCATCCGAATGCATCTTTTTATGTCCTCGATGCCAAAGGGCTATATGTCTACCCATACAACCCTACCCCCGATACCGCCGGAGTCCATTACCTGAACCTAATCGAACAGCGGAACTGGAAGCCTCAAGCAGCCCATCGCGCAACCGATCCGGACGGCCGACGCCAGCAAATCATAACCTATGCATCATCAGACTACACTGGATGGACTGTCATCGTGGCATCACCGAGCAGCATCGTTTACCAACCCCTAATCCATTTCACGTGGATCTTTCTCGGACTTGGAATGGCGGTCCTGCTCTTGACCTTAATCGTCTCTTTTGCAGTATCGGGGACCATTATTCGCCCTTTAGCTGATCTGCATGCGACCATCGCCGGGACGAACATCACCACACTGCGCGCACTCGACAGCGATACCGGTTGTACACAAGAAAATCTGCGAACCTCGCTGGATGAACTACAAGCCATCGACAGCGCTTTCCGCGCCATGCAGCAGAAACTTAACCAAGCTGTCATCCAACTGGTTAGCGCACAGACCCAGGAAGCGCATGCAAAATTACTAGCCGTCCAAAGTCAAATGGATCCTCACTTTCTTTACAATAATCTGGCGACTATTCAGGCCATGGCCGATGAAGGCATGAACTTGGAAATCAGCCAGTTCACCAAGGAAATGTCCTATATGCTACGCTATATTGCCGCGAAATCGGAGCAGGGAGTTCCTTTGGCCGAGGAAATTCAATACGTAGAAACATATCTGCGGCTCATGAAAATTCGTCTGCAGAGCAACCTGTCATATACTGTGGATATTCCAAACCATATGCACGCCATCGCCGTTCCCAAACTCCTGGTGCAACCGTTGGTAGAAAACAGTATCAAACATGGCTTCTCAGGCACTCCTCCCTGGAGTCTGGCTATCTCTGGATGGATAGAGCCGGTATCTGACCGTCACGCCGTGTCAGAAAAATGGTTCGTCTCCGTTACTGATAATGGCCATGGTTTCTGTCCCGAAATTCTGGCCTCCCTGAATCACTATGCAGAAAACAGGCTGTCTCCTGACGACAGTTGCGGCCAACCATCGGAGGGTATGGGTTTATTAAACACCTATATGCGCCTCAGGCTGTTTTACCACGATGATTTCACCTTTCACGTGAACAACAACCCCGGTGGCGGAGCCACCGTAACTATTGGAGGGACAACATCTCCCGGGGGAAGCGAATAAACCATGGCTGGCTATAATGTACTGGTGGTAGAGGACGAGGATCTGCTGCGAGCCAACCTGGTTCGGAGGATTCACCAGCTGGATCTTGGCTTTACTGTTATTAGTGACGTCATGGACGGCCAGGCCGCTTTAGATGTTGTCCACAAGCAACTGGTCCACCTCGTAGTGACCGACATCCGCATGCCGGTTATGGATGGTCTTGAACTGGCCAAACATCTCTTCTATACAGACCCTAATATTCAGGTGGTTATCATCAGTGGCTACGGCCAGTTTGAGTATGCCCAGCAGGCAATGCATTATGGCGTAAAGGAATACTTAACCAAACCCATCGACGATGAAGAGCTTCGCCGGGTACTGACCCACATCAAAATGTCGCTGGATACCCATTGGGAAGATATCGCCGAAGCAGTGAAATCACTCTCTGAGCGAACAACAGAACATTTGGTGGAAGCTGTAGAGTATTATCTTCGACAGAACTATACCAGGACAATATCTATCCAGGAAATGGCTCGACAGCTAAACCTGTCATCGGAACACCTGTGTCGAGTATACAAGCGTCTGCGATCAGAAACACCCATGCATTACCTTACTGGTTTACGAATCCAGGAAGCCAAGCGATTATTGCTTCAGAATCCAGAAGCTGACATTAAAAATGTGGGCGAGATGGTGGGATACCTTAACCCCCACTATTTCAGTCGGTACTTCAAGAAGAAGACCGGAATGAGTCCCAGCGAGTACAGGTCAGCACACCAAACAAACCAAACGTAAGCAACACGGTCCTGCCAGCGATATTTCTATCGCACTCCGGGCTTCAGATTCCGCTCTCTCCCCTTCAAAACAGCACCAAAAAAGTGCACGCAACTCCCCGTCTTTGTTCATTGTGTGATGAGAATAAGCGACTTACCCTGAATCTTCTTGAATGAACGAAGAGGGAATGAGCCATTGGTGCAACAATCCACACTGCAGGACAGGTCCACAACGTGGCAAACAAAACGCAGTGGGGGATGATTCCCAACATAACGGAGAGGAGGAAAGCCCATGCTAGACATCAAAAGCTTGCACAAAAAGTACCCTTCAGGTCCTGTTGCCTTGAGGGGGGTTGATTTGACGGTACACGAGGGAGATCTTATCGCCCTGATAGGCCCTTCAGGAGCCGGCAAGAGCACGTTGATCCGCTGCATCAATCGCCTGGTAGAACCCAGCAGCGGCCAGATCTTGATGCAGGGCACAGATATCTGTCAGCTGAACTCAGGGGCTCTCAGGAAAGCTCGAAAGAAAATCGGAATGATCTTTCAGGAATATGCACTGGTCGAGCGTTTAAGTGTCATGGAAAACGTTCTGTCCGGGCGCCTGGGCTACGTCAGTTTTTACGCCAGTTTGACCAGGAAATTTCCCCGGGCCGATATCACTGAAGCATTACGTCTGTTGGATCGCGTGGGACTATCAGACTATATAGACACCCGAGCTGATCAGCTGTCCGGAGGCCAACGCCAACGCGTGGGAATCTGTCGAGCTCTGTTGCAACAGCCAGATTTTCTCTTGATCGATGAACCGACTGCCAGTTTGGACCCAAAGACATCACGCGAAATTATGCGGTTAATTACAGAGCTGGTCCAGGAACGCAATATCGCTGCCATTATTAACATACACGAAGTTACCTTGGCCGAGATGTACTCGAAACGAGTGGTGGGACTGAAGGATGGCCAAATCGTCTATGATCAAGCGGCTGGAGGCCTTACCAACGAAGCATTAACTCTCATTTACGGCGAGGAAGACTGGGAAGCGAACAAAACCGACTCTGATGATGCTTTGCATGAGGAGGTAATCTAGATGCAGGCAGCGAATGCAGTCGCACAGCAAACCTGGTCGAAACCTTCACTGATCAAGTCGCCGGTTCTGCGCTGGATGATTCTGGTGGCTCTTGTATTATACGTTGTCGCAGCAGTCAATTCCTTTCAGATCGATGGGCAAAGAATCATTGCGGGTTTGGACAGGGGCAAAACAATGCTTCTGGCTTTCCTGAGGCCAAACTTCGCGGCCAGACAGCATCATATTATCAACGGCATCACAGAAAGTATCACGATGACGATCGTCGCGACCTCTGTAGGGGTGTTACTTGCTGTTCCCATCACCTTGGGGGCTGCCAAGAATATCTCGCCGATTCCGGTATACATTCTGTGCCGATGCCTTCTCGGTATTTTTCGCAGCCTTCATGTAGTCATTTTAGCCATTCTTTTCGTAATCATGTTTGGCTTTGGACCATTTGCAGGTGTTCTGACATTAGTCGTCAACAGCATTGGATTTGTGGGAAAGTTGCTGGCCGAAGACATTGAGAATATCGATGGAGAAGCTCTGGAGGCCATTCGCGCTACCGGTGCTTCCTGGTCCCAGATGGTGCTGTTTGGAGTCTGGCCGCAGATCTCGACACGATTTATTGGCCTTTCAATATATCGCGCAGATCAAAGTTTCCGACAGTCTACAGTCATCGGACTCGTGGGTGCAGGAGGCATTGGAGGGGTTCTGGAAACGGCCATGGGCCGCTACGACTACAACACTGCCGGAGGCATCCTGCTGATTATCATCGTTCTGGTAATTATGGGGGAATATGCATCCAGCGCCATCCGAAGGAGGTTGATCTAATGCCCCTTATCGAGACATCTCCACATAAACAGTGGGTATACAAAGACGCCGGACAGTCACTGAAACGCTACCTGTACTGGCTGGCAGGGGCTCTGATCTTCTTGATTTCGTTCAAATACATCTCGGAAGAAACTATGTGGCCCTTCGTGCTGGACGCACCAGCCCAAATGATAGACTTCATTTCCCGGATGTTCCCACCGGATACGCGTTACATGAGGCGAGTCCTGCCCGCACTCTGGGACACGATTAATATTGCAATCTTTGGCACCTTGGTGGCAGCGTTGATATCGGTTCCCCTGTCGGTACTGTCAGCCAAAAACACAACCCCACATCCTGTTGTCCGCCTGATCGCAGTAACACTGATCGTCACCTCGCGCTCGGTAACCAGCTTGATTTGGGCGTTGCTCCTCGTTCAGATTGTTGGTCCAGGATTATTTGCTGGTATGCTCGCGATTGCAATTCGCGGAGTGGGAATGATCTCCAAGATCTTCTATGAGACGATTGAAGAAATAAATGTAGAACCCATAGAAGCTATCAAAGCCACCGGAGCCTCGACAGCTCAGGTTTTCCTTTATGGCTATATACCCCAACTGCTTCCAGCCTTTGTGGGCGTCACCGTCTACCGATGGGAAATAAACATCAGGGAATCTACCATTATCGGCATTGTCGGTGGTGGAGGGATCGGGTTCCTTCTCAACTCAGCCATCAACCGCTTGAGTTGGGATCAAGTATCCCTCGTCCTCTTTGTTATCCTCGCAACTGTTTTTGTCGCTGAATGGATTTCCATTAAGGCTCGATCACTGGTGGCCTGATCGCCAGATTGGGGGACTGCACCTATGCAGAGAAGCCCCTTCTGGTTCATAGCAGGCCGGGGATGTCGGAGAAGGAACAGGAGAGGAGGTGATAAAACGAATACGACTGAAGGGAAAGGGCCCATGGGGTTACTGCAGAGACAGTATCTCACGATGGATGACAGACGTGTGTAGATCAAAAGGAGAGAAAGATGAAAAAGACGATACCCATGATCATGATTGTTCTTCTTGCACTTGCAATTGTGATGCCATTGACCGCTGGCGGTTCTCGAGAAGACGCATCAGATAGCAAGGATTGGCTGGACCCAGATATTCTTGTTTTTGCCTATTCCCCTGTAGAAGACCCAGCTGTCTATGAGGAAGTCTTCGCTGAATTTATCGATTACCTTTCACAGGAACTGGGACGCTCCGTTCGATATTTTGGTGTCCGCAGTTACGCAGCTCAGGTAGAAGCCATGCGCGCCGGCCGGCTGCATATCAGTGGTTTTGCCTCTGGTTCAGTGGAAGATGCAGTTAATACAGCAGGTTTTGTACCCCAGACGGCAATGGGCAACAAAGACGGTATGATTGGCTACCGTATGGCTATTATCGCTCGCCAGGACGGTAACATTAACACCGTGGAAGATTTGAAAGGCCGCACAATTCCGTTCGTTTCAGAATCTTCCGGTTCGGGCTATTTTGCCCCCCGGGCACTGTTATACGAAGAGTTTGGCATGCTTCCGAACACCGATTATGACGTTCTCTTTTCTGGCTCTCATGACAACTCTATCATGGGTGTGTTCTATGGAGACTATGAGGCGGCTCCCGTTGCCGACGTTGTCATTGGCCGCATGCACGCAGGGGAACGGATTGACAACCCTGCAGATTGGATGAAAACGGTTTACGAATCACCGTTGTTTCCATCCACCGCTTACGGCGTGAGCAACAAACTGCACCCGGATTTGCAGGAAGCAATCAAACAAGCTTTTCTGGAATTTGACTGGACAGGTACAGAGCTAACCAAGCAATGGGAACAGGAAGACCGGTTCGTCGAAATTGACTATGAACAGGATTGGGAAGTCCAGCGGGTCATTCGCAGGGGTAGCCAATCCGTAGCAGAGATTCTTGGCGAATAATCAACACACCGGTTCCCCGCACGGTTTCGGGGGATCGGAACAGAAAGGCGGTGATCCGGAGGGTGGACTTTGAGTGAATCAAGACTACCGAAGGCCCACCGTCTGCCTTTTTGGTGAAAGACAATCCTGCTCTGGTCACGGCGCACAAAGTCTGTGCGCCTTTACCGTCGGCGACGGGATTGGCTACACGCCGATTGATCGTCGGGAGGCAAAGATGTTCTTCAACCTGGTAAGCGAACTCTACGAAAGAACCTCGAAACCAAAAAAGGAAGGTAATTGTGGGATCTAAAACATGCCGATTCAAGGCGGAGATAAAATGGGGATCAGCCGATGAACAGCCTGACGATCCTGCAGTCATGCCTCAGGCGTTGATCACGGCCTGTGAACTATGGAAACAAGCCGGTGGAAGAAGCGGAGCAGATAAGCAACTCTTGGCAGAGATTTGCACACTGACTGCGAAGGCTTTGCGTTGCTCCTTCATCAAGGATAACCTATTCGACGGTACAGAAGACATTCTTGCTAATGACGACATTGAGGGTGAGAATATAACGGTGTATGCAGCCGATTTCTCGAAGGGGTGTGTGCCAACCGTTCGTGCGAGTGCTGAGTTCCAACTACCCATGACCATCGAGTTTGGGAGTCAAGAGGAAGTTGAAGCTTGGGAAGAAGAGAATGACTATCTTGCTGCCGGTGTTAGTTTTCAATTTCTTCCTATCGATGATACCACTGACTACCTCGGCTCTCTCTCTAACCACGAAGAGTTGTCCCTTCGCTTGGTTGAATGAAAGGCATCACTGGTGAACCGGGAATCTTGGCCGGTATTAAAGATCTCCGGCACACCGTAGCGGTCTATCGGTAACCGACAAAAGGACCCCACCTACCGCGGTGGAGCGAGATAACCAATAATCGGGCTCTTCAAGGAGGCCTGAATGACCAGAAAAGAACGAGACGCGTACCACGCCTGCCAAGAGCTCGCGCAATAAGGCAGGGCTGGCACGGCGGACGAAACACGGTCGGACCAGAAGGTCCTGGTTACGGTTGCCACCACTGCATTCCCACGTACCTGACTACAACGAACAGGCTCGCCGTCATGATCAGGCAAAACCTCAACAGACCGCACTGGCTCTGCGGTGGGCCACGCGGCGGACGGTTTGCCACGACCGGTGTCAGGAAGTTTTCTATCCTCTTTCATCTCCATCCTCTCTCAGCTCGCCGATCCCACCAGGAACAACGTGCTTCCAGCGGATTTCCCCGGGGTCGTCGTTTTTCCAACCCCGACATGAGCAGGATAGCATGCGAACGAGTCGTGCCCCCGTACCCCTGGTTTGTCTTGTGTGGCCGTACGTTTTTGTTTAAACTGACGTCAGTCATAGTGGCTTGTATCAATTATCAATCATAGTGTCCGATATCCTGGATTATTATCGTGGAGGGCGTGATGGGATACCAAGTGCCTCTGAAGCCGGGTGTGCGTTGTGATGAGTGCGGTAATCTGCTCTTCGGCTGGTATACCCGACACGGGAACCGCCTTTTCTGCAGCTATGGATGTCAGGAGCGGTACCAGCGCAGGGAAGACGAGTATGAGCAGCGACAGTTTGAACAGGAACAACAGCAACAGGCGCAGGCGGAAGCACGATCGGCAGAGGAACGGGCGAAAAACGTGCAGCGCATTGCAGCCATACGTCACGACCCGAGGTACAACGAAATAAAAATGATAGGGGCACTCGTCGGCAGGACCGACGAGGAGCTTCTCGCGGACTACATGAGCCGCTACGGAGATCCCCTTCAGAATCCATCACTGCTGCAGTCCGCACAACCCTTTCCTTCTCAGACGCACGTGCCGACTGGTGAACCAAAGACAAGTTTTTTCGATGACAGTTCGGCGCCCCCCGCTCAGGCGCAGGTGCAGACTGGTGAATCAAAAAAGAGTTTCTTCGATGACGACCCGGATCCGGCAGAAGAGCGACAAATAAAGATCTTCACCAAACTGGCGGTGGCGTCCATGGTGGACGACATGAAAGCCATGCTGTTGGATGGCGCGGTGGACAGCGAAGTTCTCTGTCATAATGCGATGCAACATTTCCTCACACTTCCGGATCCGAGCATTGTTTCGCATCAGGTTGCGGACCTCATCCTTGCATTCGGCAATCTGCAAGCTCCCCAGCAGACGAGTGTCTGGCCCGAAATCGTGAGCTTCGGAATGACCGACATTGTCCAGAAAGCCCTTGATCGGGGTGCTGAGATAAATGTCGGTAATGATGGGAAAACCCCGCTCAATCTGGCGATCCGACAGCGAGACGTGAATATGGTCAAGCTGTTGCTGGAGCGTGGCGCTGACCCCAACTACTTCCAAACCGGCTTCTTCGTCGATGCAGAGTATGCGGTGCCACCTCTTGTGATTGCGGAACAGGTGGGGGACGAGGAGATCATCGCGCTGCTGCAGGAGCACGGAGCCAGCACGGATACGTGACTCCTTTGAGTGTAGAGGTGTGAACACCCGGCAACCATCCCCATATCATCCCTCATCATTCGCCGAACCGTCGTAGAGGACTTCGCCCGTCTGTTTAGAGATCAGGAGCAAGCGAGAACTTCTGAGTATGAGCCCGTCACTCCACAGTCTTGTCTGATGAGTAAAAAAGGGATAATTTATACTCATGGCCGATTTCGAGTACGACGACAACAAAAGCAGCGCCAATCTTGCGAA
>NZ_FTMS01000030.1 GCF_900156105.1 Alkalispirochaeta americana | reverse complement strand
CAATCCGAGGTGACCGATCAGGTTCTCCAGGAGGATATTATGAGTACGGCCCAGCTGTTAAAGATGGAGGGACACCAGGAGGGGCTTCAGGAAGGCCGCCAGGAGGAGGCGCTTCTGGTTGCCCGCAGGCTGCTGGCAACAGGCATGACCCTGGAAGAGATCGCCCCTATTGTAGACTTCCCCCTGGCCGAGTTGCAGGCTCTGCTGGCCAGGGAGGATTAACCCTTCCCCTGGGGCCAGCACACACGCGTCAGGGACAGGAGGGGTGCCGAAGGCAGTCGGGGCCTGCAGGCCCCGACGGAACCCCCGCATGGCCCGACGGCGGCCGGTTTCGGCTGCCGGGACGCCCCCCCTCCCCTCATCAGGGACAGGCTGCGAATACGCTCGCTCCAGGTGATCCTGGTTCCGGTTATCCGATGGCTGATCTGGTTGCCTGACCGCAGGCGTCAATGCAGGGTGCGGTATAGCAGATTTTCTCTGGCGTTCAACCCCTGAACGGCTATTTCCGGGTGATCCCGCCGGCCTGGCCAGGATTGAAGAGAGACACAAACCTGCTATAATGCACAGTGCGGGAAACACTCCGTTACGCAAAGACAACAACCAAGGAGTTCACGTGAGAGCAATAGCACGCGCCCAGAAGGGAAAACCATCAAACCTGAGTTTGACCGCATCGATACGCCTCTTCTGGAAGATCCTTGATGCGTCCGAGCGTCGATCCCTGGTGCTGGTGCTTTTCATGATTCTGATTCTGGCTTTTGTGGAGATGGCAGGCGTGGGATCGATAATGCCCTTTCTCGCCGTTGCCGCAGATCCCACGCTGGTGGAGACAAACCCCTACCTCTCCCGGGCCTATGAGTTCTTCGGGTTTACCAGCACAACGCGGTTTCTCATTTTCCTGGGTGTGGTGGTGACCTCCTTCATTGTGATGCAAAACCTCTTCACCATCCTGGTGAAATACGCCAAGGCCCGTTTTGCCTACATGCGGGGCCACAGCCTGAGTTCCCGATTGCTGGCTACATACCTCTCCAATCCCTATGTGTTCTTCCTGAATCAGAACAGCACGGAGCTCTCCAAAAACGTTCTGGCCGAGGTAAGAATGCTGGTTAATCGCTATATTACTCCTCTCCTCGACGGCATAACCGATTGTGTCGTCTGTATCTCCGTTGCTGCCATCCTGATCGCCGTGGACCCCCTGGTGGCAAGTGTGGTTGCTCTTGTTGTGGGGGGCCTCTACGGGCTTATTTTCCTGGGAGTCCGGGGGGTGCTCTCGGTCCTTGGCAGACGCCGGCTGCGGGCCAATACAGAACGGTTCACCGCAACCATGGAGGCCCTGGCGGGCATCAAGGATGTAAAGCTCCTGGGAAAGGAACGGTTCTTCCTGGAACGCTTTGCAAAGCCCTCCAAAAAGATGGCCCGGGCCTCGACAAAAATTGACGTTATTGGCAAATCTCCGGCCTTTTTGCTGAACGCCATCGTCTACGGGGGCATTGTAACCGCCATCACCATGATCATGGCACTCTCGGAGAACCCCGGGGAATACATTCCTGTAATCGGGCTCTATGTCTTTGCCGGAAGCCGGCTGATGCCCAAGGTTCAGCACATTTTTGTTGCCCTTGCAAAAGTTCAGGCCTATCAGTCCACGGTGGAGCTTATCTTTGAACATTTCAACCAGTCCGACAGTTCCACCGGAGCCAGAAGCGGGATGGTCGATGCACTATCTGCACCATCGGCTCTGGAAGTTGAACCCCTCCCCTTCACCCGTGAGATCAGCCTGGAGAATCTCAGTTTCACCTACCCCGGAGCATCGGAAGGGGTGATCCACAACCAGAGCCTGACTATCTCCAGGAACACAACGATCGGGTTGGTTGGAACCACCGGGTGCGGCAAGACCACCCTGGTGGACATCATTCTGGGGCTCCTTCGGCCCACGGAGGGGCGGGTCTGTGTCGATGGTGTGGAGGTAACCGAGGAGAACCTCCGGACCTGGCAGGCCAATCTTGGCTACGTGCCCCAGTCGATATACCTCACCGATGGCACCATCACCGAGAATATTGCCTTTGGCATACCTCCTGAACACCTTGATCACCAGGCTGTGCGCAGAGCCGCTCACATTGCCAATCTTGGACATTTCATTGAGGAGGAGCTTCCCGGAGGATACGATGGCACCGTGGGAGAACGAGGTCTTCGCCTCTCGGGAGGGCAACGTCAGCGTCTGGGCATTGCCCGGGCCCTCTATACCAACCCCGATGTGCTGGTCATGGACGAGGCTACCAGCGCCCTGGACGGGATGACCGAGAGCGCCATCATGGAGGCCATCGAAGAACTCACGGGCAGCAAGACGATCATCATTATCGCCCACCGCCTGGCAACGCTCAGGAAGGCCGATACTATCTACCTGCTCGATAAAGGGCGCATCGTGGCCCGGGGATCCTACGAGGAACTCCTGGCAGAGAACAGCGCGTTTCAGGACATGGCCCGGGTGAGTGAGTAACTCGCTCCCGGAAGCACTACCCCCCGAAAGGCCCCTCGGGCAGAACGCCCTCATAGGCCTCCTGAAAAGCCCTGGCCACCGAGGGAATCGAGAAGTGGTCCTCCACGCGAGCCCGGGCGGCCACGCTGCGGCGGGTGCGCTCCTGCAGGGGCCACCGGGCAGCCTCCAGCATCGCCTCACCCAGCAGGCGCGAATCACCGGCAGCAACGGTCAGCCCCGTGTCTCCCAAAACCCGGGAAGAATCACCCACGGCAGTTGCAATGCAGGGACGTCCGCAGGCCATGCCCTCGCCCAGAACATTCGGAAAGGCCTCCACGAGGGAGGCACTCACCAGAATATCCAGACCGTTATAGACCTCGGGCAGATTCCGCTGCTCCCCCAGAAGAAGCACCGAATCCTCCAACCCCCGGGCGGCAATCTCCTTCAGAAGGATCCGGTTTTCCCTGTCGAGCCCCCGCCCGATCATGACAAACCGGGCCGTTTTCCGTTCCTGCCGGACATGCCCGGCGGCACGAACAAAGCCGATGTGGTTCTTGATCGGGTGATAGCGCCCGACAATCCCGAAAAGCAACTCGTCATCTCCGAACCCCCACCTCTGTCGGGCCAGCCGCCGGAGGTCCTCCTGCGGCCGGAAGAGATCCAGGTCAAAACCGTTGGGGATCACCCCGTCCCGGCTCGCGCGGTACCCGGCCCGGCGATGCTGATCGCGGCTGGCATAACTATTGTAGAGGGCCATATCGGGCGAACGCCCCAGGAGCCGCCCCCAGGGTTGCGTGATGGCCCGGTTCACCTGCCGGGTAAAGCGGAAGAGAAGCCGCTGGGAACTGTTATGATCCAGGGACTGGCGGATGTGCCAGACCAGGGGCGTGGGCTCTGGAACCAGAGCACTGCACACGGCGTTTGCCCGGTACATCCAGGAAGCAACCACATCGGGCTGGACCCGGGCCAGAACCTCGCGGAAGGCAGGCCGAAACCCTCTCCGGGGCATTCCTCCCGGCATGGGGATCTCCCAAAGGGGTATTCCCAGGTCCGTAATATCCGTTGCCAGGGGACCTCCGGAGCTCAGTGACAAAACCGCCGGAGCCACCCTGGAGGGATCGGTCTCGCGCAGAAGCTTATAGAGCATCATCTCGGCGCCCCCGATGGTAAGTCCGGAAATTACATGCAGGACCTTGATCGGGCCGGGGTGTTTTTGTGTTGTCATTTCTGTCCTCGGCATAGTGGTTTGTGTGAAATACAATGCGCTGGTCAGATCTCACGACCACTCGGGATCAGTGGCATAACCAAATGCTTTAAAATCTTTCTCAAATAGCGTCGAAACAATTGACACGGCTTCGTCGGAATAGAATTCCGCAGCTCGCCGTTGTGCTGACGTTATCCTGGTCTCACTTTCCTGTAACTCGTACTCATGCGGTCTTGCAAGGCTCTGTGCCAGAACGGGGTCAAGACCATTCGCTTCCAATATTATTCCCATTTCATCAACAATTTTTTCGAGTTTTCCAATAAATGAAAATTCCTCGACGGGTTGAAAAAGCGAATCCACTTGAGGCCACCAATGACGGTTCTCGTAGAGACCTCCAGCAGCAAGGAACCGCAAAAAAGTCGCAAAACCCTCGGGCGATGAACGACCAACACCAGGAATCTCGGTATATTTCCCGTTCACTTTTTGGCCGGTAAGCTTCTCCAGATACGCCGATAGAACCCGATAGTAAGGGTTCCGCACAATCGAAAAAGAATAATAGTCTTTCAAATCAAGCACTTGCCGAACAGTCAGATGCTCGGGTTTGACCAAGCACTTTTTCAGATCGCGAGCGTTCGCGTATGACTCCGAACCAAGAATATCATTCAGAAAGGCAGTAATTGTTGTGTTTCCTGATTTTTTCAACCTATTATATATTAATCGATATTCTGGATAAATGGAGACATTGTGCTTATGGTGAAAATTTCTGTAATTAATTTTTGATTTTGAGCCTGCAAGCAGAATTCGATTGCGTTGTAGCTTGAGCACACGGCCAAGTCTGTGCGTAGTCTTTTTTTTCATTTTTTAGGTTCCTCGACTTAAGAGATTCAAGTTTATGGGGGAGTTGTACGAGAGCTCCTTGAGCCACAGAACTACAATATTACCAAGAGTCCAGTCATATGACGATATCACAGTACTCAGACTCCAATAAGACGTTTCCCGGTTTGGTTGTACGGTGAATTTCTTGCTGGAACTCTGGCGCAGGAGTAATGAAGGCAGGCCATCCTGGCGTTATTATTCGTCCCACAAGCTTTTTTGCAGGCTTGCTTAAGCCGAAAACTTCTGACTATCCATGCGTTAGGTTGAGGGAACACGTTTTTCTGCAACGTTGCGGTAGCGGTTTTTCGAAAACCAATGTGCAATAGCGCGTTCATTTTTGGGGAAGCCTCGGTCATTGTTGCTCGAACCTCTCAGCAATGAGCTCGGCGATGCGACTAAATACCTTTGCATGTGCATCGTAGGTAGAGCCTCCTGCATGCGGAGTGACGATTATTCGCGAATCACTACGAGCGGCGGTGATCAGTGGATCATTCGGTAGTTGAGCTGACTGATACTCATTGTTGAGAACATCTAGTCCAAGAGCAGCTATTTTACCCCTCTGCACACCGTCTAAGGCTGCTTTGGAGTCCAATACCGCTCCCCGCGCGGTATTGATGATGATGACACCATCTTTCATTTGAGCAATCTGCTCATGAGCAATCATTCCCCGGCTTGTTTCGTTGAGCTTTGGGTGCAAGGAAACAATGTCGGACTTTGCGAGCAACGTGCTCAACGGAACGGCCTCTACCTCTTGAGGCGCACCATTCATGACGTCCGGGTCTATATCATAGATGAGAACCTTCATCTGAAAGGCGTTTGCATAGCGTGCAACCTTCTTGCCAAGCCTGCCATAACCGATAATGCCAATAGTCTTGTCTCGGAGCTCCATACCTCGGATATCGGTATTGACCCAACTTTGCTCATGGTTTACACGATCAAGCAGTTCTGGCAAACGGCGAGCACAGGCCAAGGTCAGCATCCAGGAAAGCTCCGCCGTGCTAGAAATTCCATCTATAAAAACCCGATCATCATTGAGTGAGACGAATTTTACTCCCTTGTTTGCAAGAGCCTTTGTATCTATGTGATCAGAGCCGGTTGACGGCGTGGCCATGACCCGTAAATTGGTCGCGATTTCAATCAGTTCCGAACTGATATGTTCGAATAGATGGGGAACCACAATATGAAACTGGGGAATATGCTCCTTAAGCCAATCTTGGGTATAGCGCCGGTACGTTACGTCGCCCAAGCTCTCAAAGGCCTCTACTCCGGGGTAGTCGCTCGGCAAAAACCCCACAAGCACTTTGTGCACATTACTACTCATTGTACAACTCAATCAGCTCGTCAAACTCAGACAGATACGGCCGGTAGGGCTCGTAGTCCAGCATTGACGAAGCTGTGATGAAGTCAAGGTGACGATCAACATTGACCGAGTTCGCTTCCGGCATTTCCATTCCGAGTACATGATCACCCCACACCTTTCGTTGGGTACGCAGCAGCTGCACGCGTGATAGATAAATACTGCCATTCCGCAAATAAGCTGGAGGTTGCAGGTCTTGTCTTCGAGAAGGCTCAATTTCCACTGCGTGTTCACAGAAGTCCACAAGTCTTTGCCCTTCGAGTCGCTTCACTCGTGCCGGGTGCTGATCCCAAACCCTAACAATCCCCGTAACACAAGTCGCCTCTGGATGATCCTCTAATAGCGACACGGCGTTGCATAAGTGTTCAACTGTACGAAAGGGGGCAGGTGGTTGCAATAGCATGACGGCATCGAAAGTTTTTCCCTTTTTTTCATACCAATCTAGGGCATCAAGAATTGCATCAATTGTGGGAGAGGTATCCTGGGATAGTTCGGGGGGTCTGATATACTCCGTGGACAGGTTCAGGCACTTCACCGAATCAAAATAGCCCGGGTCGTCAGTCGAAAGCAGCACTTCATCGAACAGTCCAGCACGTTGTGCCGTCCAGATGGAAAACGCAATAAGGGGAACATTGCGGATGCGTTGAACGTTCTTGTTCGGAACCCCTTTTGACCCAGAGCGGGCAGGAATAAGTGCAAGTGTTTTCATGCTCAATACGTAATTCTCTTTTGAAGTTGAACGACAGTTCTCGACAGGATGTCCGCAATTTTTTCTCCCGCCGTTCCATCACCGTAGATTGGTTCAAAACCGTAAGGCCCATGAGAAAGCTGTTTCTGAATTGCAGAAGCTATTTCGTCAGCATCGTTGCCGGTATCAATGACATTGCTACCGCGTTCCCGGCCTGCTTGTCGTGTACCAATATTTACCACGGGGGTGCCGATAAAAGCCCCTTCTCGAATACCACTTGATGAGTTTCCGACAAGGCATTTTGTTCGCTTCATGAGTTGCACATAGGTGCTGATGGGTAAATTCTTGAAGAAGTGCATGTCGGTGTCTAGCCCCTTCTCACGCCAGATTCTGATCCCTTTAGCAATATCATCTGATCCGGCATCTGCATTAGGCCACAACACAATAGCTGGTAGCCCAATGTTTTTTACGGCCTGTAGTGTCGCCGTAATCTGCTCTCTGCCGGTGCCATACTCTGTCGTCACAGGATGCTGGGAGACCAGCACGAAGGGTTTGTCGATGTCAACACGATCACCAACTCCCAACCGAAATATTGACTCATCCACCTCGGACCGACTGACAGATAGCATTTCAGCAACCAGATCCATGCGCGGACAACCGACAAGATGTACAGATGGCTCGGGCTCGCCCAGCTTAACAATTCGTTCATATGCATCACGACTTGCGGGAAAATGAATATGGGCGAACTTGGTAATTGCATGTCGAATGCTTTCGTCAATCGTGCCACTCACTTCACCGCCCATGGTGTGTGCTATTGGAATATTCATGTAGGCGGCAGCAAGAGTTGTGGCCATAGTTTCAAAGCGATCCCCTACCGTCAGCACAATGTCGGGCTTGATTGACTCAAATATTGTGGGCAACTCTATGAGCCCCAGGCCAGTAGACTTTGCCATAGTTGTGGGAGTCTCTCCTTCAATGAGCATATGCACCCGTGCAACGACAGAAAATCCGTCCTGTTCAATGAGGTTGATGACAGAGCCATATCGATCGAGTACCGCAGATGCCCCGGCGACCACTTGCAACTCAAGCTCCGGATGCTTTTGTATAGCCCGCATCACCGCTTTTATGCTGGAATAGTTTGCGCGTGAGCCAATGAATATGCAGATTTTTTTCATTTCAGGTCCTTGTAGTGTAGTTGTGTATCCTGCTCGACGTTGTGCGCGAGCGTCTTTCCAATTACCTGCTCCCAATGTGCAGCAGGTATTCCAGTACCCGGTTTTTTGAAGGCAAGATCTGCCAACTCAATAATTTGCCCTTCCTTAAGTGCACGAGAAGCCACAATGCTCTTTTCAAAGATCATTTTCATCTCACGTAAGGATTCAACACTGTTCTTGTCTACCGGGCTTTCCAGCATTTTCCAAATGTCATGAAGTCCCTGGGATAGAACTTTAAACTCGTCAGGCTCCATGGAGGTTTTCGCGTCACTTCCGTACATTAGCCTCGAAAATGCAAAGTGTTTTTCAATAACCTGTGCCCCCAAGGCAGCGGCGGCAAAGGGGGCAGCGTAGCCAATAGTATGATCAGAAAAGCCAAGAGTACAACTGTAACGCTGGTGAATCTCAGACAGGACGTTCAACCCTACCCGTTCTGGTGGTGTTGGATACTCGGAGGTACACTGCATGACCACTAAAGGGCCGCCGGTCTGCACAGTTTCAACCGCTTTATCCAGTTCCGACCAATCACTCATACCCGAAGAGAGCAGAATCGGCTTACCTGTAGCCGCAACTTTATGTAGCAGGGGTAAATTTGTAATTTCACCCGAGGGAATTTTATACATATCAATGCCCACCGACTCCAGAAGATCTACTGCTTCCAGGGAAAACGGCGAGGACAAGAACTGCACCCCGCAGGATGTACATTCTGCCCTGAGTCCAGCCCACTGCTCTGGGGTGAAACTTGTGCGCTGGAAATACTCGTAGCGAGGTTCACCTTTGAAGTACGGGGGCATTGGAGCGTCTCGCAGAGTTTCTGCTTCGGCAATGTGGGTCTGAAACTTCACAACATTTGCACCAGCCGCAGCGGCCGCCCGAATAAGAAAGGTAGCATTCCCAAAGGAACCATCATGAACCGACCCAATCTCGGCTATAATCATCTTTGTATTCATACTTGCTTGTGCTTCCTCTCTACAAACTCCGTTGCTCGCTTTATCTTATCATACCATTCGTCCGCGAAAACGTCATTGAGCATGTATCGCGTTGAGAACGTGAGATCTATGTCTTCTTCACTATTAACCAGACACGCCATACCGCATTCCAAGAGAAAACTCATGGTCTCTACTCCCGGGGCATTTAGCACAAAGGTAGTGCAACCAAAGGCGGCTCCCTCCAACAAGGCCGTTGAAGCAATACCGACCTGCCATCGAGCCTGCGCGAGTAGCTCGTAGAGCGTAGGCGTCTGACCGTCAACCACGGTGACATGGTTGTTCTCAGCCGCTGAAGCAAGCTGTGGGTAGAGTGACCTCCACATGGATCTGGTTTCAGGGTGGAGTTTATAGACCACCTTGATGCGCCCCGCGTATTTCTCAGAAAAACCTGCTGCCATCCTAGCCAACGTGTCGTCGAGAGTCTTGGATGCCAGAAACACTATAAGTTCCTGCTTCTGAAAGGGCTGGTACTGATTCAACCTATCGCTCAAAAACGGGAACCCAACAGGGACAATATGGTCTTCTGGAATCGAAAACTGCGCGGCGTCTTTCCACAGGTCGCCGAAACAGAAAAAGTAGTCAGGCCCGCTCCTTTTTTGCCGGTCACCCTCATAACTCAGCACCACATAGTACCGCGACACAATAGCGTGCTGCAACTCAACCGTAGGTATTCCCAGTTCCTTGGCAGCCTCTATGAGAGAGCAATGAACATTTGAGGTGACAAGGAAGACCACTTTCGGCTGTAGAAGCTGCAGGAACAACCGAAAAATTACTGTTTGCGTGACAGCCTGTCCGTGCACACGAGCCCCCCGCTTTCTAATGGAGCAATCTGTTCCAAAGCTCTCACGCAACGCGATTGCCAACTGACCTAGTTTCCGACGTTGCTGGTCGCTTAACCGAGGCTTCCGGATGCGCCTCAGGAGCCCGACAATGAGATCAAGACTATCCTGGTAGAAGAGATTCTGCGTCACGGCTGGTGTCAAGTGACGACCATGCCAATCACGCTCAATACTGACACAGTTATCTTGCCCCAAACGATCTATTATGAGGTCGGTATAGATGTCCCAATACAAACCGTCTTTCTCAAGCTTACGTCTCGGATGCCCCCAGAAGGCATACTTTCGACGCCTAAAGATCGCCCAGATCGGATTGCCGAATATATAAAGGTTGCATACCTCACGAACAATCACACACAGACGGATAAACCACGAACTTCTCGTCTTTGATGCAATCGGAAATTGATGTGCATCTTCGACCTTCAATTGCACTTGGCGCGCACGAAGCTCACTAAATACGCTGTAGCGTAGTCGCTCCCAAATATCGGAAAGAGGATCACCCGGGCGAAGCAGTCCGAAGCTGTCTTCTATTTTTATGAATTCTTCGTAAAGCTCAATGCCATCACCAACCCGTTTTTGATTATTTGCCACATTTTGTCCTTATTTTTTACAACGGGCACCTCACAAATCGCATATGGGGATCGGCGGGTTTGAAGTTCCCGATTTTTTTACGGCGAGATGAACCACCCCACCGCTATTCTTGCCGCAGATGACCAGCCACCTGTGTCCGCACCGTTTAGGTAGCGGTCTTTTCGTCGTACTATGGACATCCTATATTTCGGTATTATTCGTTCACACATTCAGTGTTTGGAGCAAAATCCAGCCGTTTCAGGTTTTTTCCAGATGGCAAACCCGCGTTCAACCGCTCCAACGCAGGCAGAAACTATATGATTTTCTTGTCAGGGGCTTTGATTACACAATTTCTCCAAAAGGGAAGTGCTTTATAATGAACAACACCTACCTGTGCCGGAATGATTTTTAATTTCAATATTTTTGATATTGCAAGTCTGTGGCACCCACCTCTGGCAAAAATGAAATTTGAATTTCTATCAATATGAACATAAACACCGCCACTTTCCCTAAAATTATACTTATGTATTTCTTTTCTGCTCATCAGTTCATTCTGGGTTTTAACCTTGCGGTACACTTCATCCAGGGCATCATATCTAACTTTTACATCACTAGATGAATAGCAACGATCTGCACCTGGTTTAATCTTCATTAATTCATCCATCAAATCGTAAGCACCTGCTTGATCCCATGTTTTGCCATTTACAAATCTTTCATAACATATCTTATACTTCGGAAAATCTTCAAGCGGTGTTACATTAACATCCCAATCCCCATCAACGATGCGACCAGAATCTTTCCTACTAAAAATTTCAGATTGAAGGACCAAGTTTACACAACCAGGATCAATGTATATCTTTTCGCAAGAGAAAGGTGCTTTATCTCCAGAGGCTCTTGCAAAAATACCGGGCTGACGTATTTTTTGAGCTAACCACCGCCGCGTGAAACAGGTCTGTAAATAAAAAGTGGATAGGAACCCCGTAATCTGGTAGTTTTAATTAACCACAATAAAAACGCCAGGGAGGAACCTATCCGATGAAAAGCATAACAGGAATTATTGGTGGTGCACAGATTCTTTTCGATATCTCTTTTGATATTCAGGATTCTTTTGAAGAGTACCTGACCATGAAGCATCGAGCCTTCCTGCATGTGTTACGAATTGTCGAAGAGCATTTTCCTGCTGTTGCCTCCAGCTATCGTGGCCGGGGTCGCAGACCGCACGATGACATCGCAATAATTCGGGCGTTTATGGCCAAATCGTTTTTCCAGATTGAAACGACAACATCTTTGGTTGACCGCTTGCGAGGTGATTCATCGCTGCGCCACATATGCGGATTTACGGTCGTACCCAGTTCGTCGACATTCAGCCGTCGCCTGGCTGTCTATGCAAATTCTCATCTGCTCGAACAAGCATTATCTGCAATGGTTTTTCATTACTACAAGGATTCCATCGTT
>NZ_FTMS01000029.1 GCF_900156105.1 Alkalispirochaeta americana | reverse complement strand
GGCGAGTGGTATTCCTGAACCCATCACAGGAAACCAGGCGCCTGATCCATCAAAGAGCGGCGTAATTCAGGTGACTTCTTTGTTGACAAACACCGTATACCGGCCGAACAAGGAAAATCAGCCGGCTTTGTATTAACGCCTATTTTTTAAGTGAAAAAAAGCCGAAAACGCCAATAATTTTTCTGGACAAGCACGGAAAACCATGTTAACCTTCAAACAATTGAATGTTCAATTGTTTGAAGGTTAATTCCGGAGGGTCTTTTGCAGAGCAGTAAGCATCTTCACCTGGGCGGACAGACTTTGGTGAAGCTGGCCGAAGACATGCTTGGGCGGGCTGAAGGAGACAGGATTGAGTCCGTTTCCGGGTATTCCCGCAGGCTGTCCGTAGCGGTAGGCACAGTTCAGAAGGCTTTGAAAGAGCTGGAGGACCTGAGGGCGGTAGTCTTGCAGGGGAAAGGCCATATGGGGTCTTTTGTAAAGAATATCAACTACGACAGGCTGTACAGTATTTGTGGCATTTCAACAATAATCTTTTCCCTGCCGCTCCCGTATACAAAACGGTTGGAAGCTGTGGCTACCGGGTTTTTCAAGCATTTCCATACTTCGTACGGTTCCGTATCGTTTGAACTTTCTTATATGCGCGGTAGCCGTCAGAGGGTTAATTCGCTGATGAACAACAGATCTGACGGCGCAGTTATTTCAAGGCTGGCAGCAGATATCCTCATTAAAGAGGGGTTTCCGATAGAAATAGTCGCCGGACTCGGCCCGGGAAGTTACCTGTCCTCTCACGGGCTTATCTTTAGCGGAAATGATTGCGCTTCGGTAAAGTCCCTTGGAGTAGACCCGATGTCGCTGGATCAGACAGTAATGACGGAAAGGTTTCTGCGCGAATCCGGCCTTTACATAAATCTGGTGGAGATCCCGTACAGCCAGATTATCGAGAACATTAAAACCGGGGTGGTGGACGGAACCATCTGGAACCGTGACTATGTCGTAGAGCGGATAGGTGAACTTAATTTTAGAGAGCTTTCTTCGCCTGGGGCTGACGAGGCGTCTACGGAGGCTGTCCTGGTTATTAATAGTGATAATCTTCCCGTGAGACATTTTATCAAGCGGAATATGGATATTGAAAAGGTAACGGCTGCCCGTGAAGGGGTAATAAAAGGAACATTGCTTCCGGAATATTAGAGGTGCGGATGAGTTTGGATTTCAGGCTGGGACTGCTGGAACAGTCCGGCCAGATGAGCAGCAAAGTTAAAGAAAATATAGAGGCGATACGGACGTTCTTTATTGATGACGCCGGTATCGAACTGATTGAGGAAAACGGCAGCAGGTTTATTACGCATGTCGTTATGGCATTGGGGCGTATTGAACGGGAAGAGCCAGTAGAAGCTCTTGACGATGAAGCGTTTGAAGAGTTCAAGGAGTCGGACGTATTTGAGAAGGCTACCGACATGACTGACAGGCTTGTCGGGATACTGTCGTTTGATATTCCGGAATCGGAGATTAAGTATTTTATTATAAATATTTGTCTGATATTGGATGAGGACTAGGAGGGGCTGATGGTCAGAATTGTAGTCGGGGGACAGATAGGGAAAAAGGATATTGTTGCCCTGATAGAAAAACACGGTAGCGGTAAGGTGGAAGTTAAGGAAATGGGCGACATCGAGGCGGCGCTCGCAGTAAAAAACAATGCCGCTGATTATTACTTCGGTGCTTGTAACACCGGAGGAGGCGGTGCCTTGGCTATGGCAACAGCGATTCTGGGAATGGATGTTTGTGCAACCTTGTCTATTCCCGGAAAAATCAAGACTGATGAAGAGATAGAGCGTGAAGTAAAACTGAACAAGAAGGCATTCGGTTTTACATTTCAGCATGCGGAACAGATAGTTCCAGTTATATTGAGGTTCCTTTCATAATTTGGAGGATATATGAATTATGTTATTATCGGTCTATTGGGAGCGCTTACATCCGTTCTGGCAAACAGAGGGATTGCGGTTTTCAATGACGGTCTTAGGCCGGTTCTTCCTGAGTACCTTGAAGGAAGAATGGATAAGAAGTCTCTTGCAGCTACTTCTTTTGCGTTGAGTTTTGGATTGGTTATAGGATTTGGCATACCATTTTCCATTGGTAAATCCATTATGCTTATCCATTGCGTTCTGCTGGGTACGGATATAATCGGTACATGGAGTCCGAAGGATAAGAAACTCGGAATGATTGTATCCGGCACTGTAGGTGCTTTGTACGGAATCTTTCTTGTTGTTGGATTGCAGGTGGTTGTAGATCTTTTTGCAATGCTTCCATTTAACTTCCTTGGTCCGCTGGGCAAGGTTGGAGATCCTATAGTAGCAGCATTCGCGTTGTTTCCGGTATTGGTTGTTGCATACCAGTATGGGATGAAGAAGGGCATAATAACCTTTGCAATTACAATTGCAGGCAGACAGTTCTTTGAGATATTTGGTAAATTCTCTATAAACGGCAACAATGTCTCACTTAATCCGGATGGAATGGCACTTTTTATCTCTATGCTGATCATGCTGGTGTTTGCAATCAGGGAAAAGAAAAGCGATGCTGATGCAGTAGGAGCCAATACCCAGCTTTTGGGACTTTTTGGTGAACGTGTTAACAGGATAAAGAAAAATGTTTTTCTGTTAGCTCCAATGGGCGGTCTTGTAGCAGCGGCCACAAGTGCCACAATAATAGCTGGTGATCCTATCTCCCTTAATCTTTTGAATGAGGGGCTTGTGACAGATGCAGGTTTTGTAGCATTAGCTAGGGCTCTGGGATTTATTCCCTTGATTGCAACTACTGCAATTGCTACCGGTGTATATAGTCCTGTCGGTATGACATTTGTATTTGTTGCCGGAATATTTATAACAAATCCTTTGTTGGCTTTTGTTGTCGGCCTTGCTGTAATATTTGCGGAGGTTTATTTACTTGCAGCTGTAGCCAGGCTTCTGGACAGATTCCCCGGAGTCAGAGCTTGTGCTGATCATATAAGGACAGCTATGGGACGAGTCCTTGAGGTTGCATTGCTTTTAGGCGGAGCCATAGCAGCAAATTCTATGGTACCGAAACTTGGATTCTTCTTTGTCATAGGTGTATGGCTGATGAACAAGAATGCGAAGAAGCCTATGGTAAGTATGGCTGTCGGACCTATAGCAGCGATCCTGTTCGGACTGCTGGTGAATATTCTGATGCTTGTCGGACTCATTCAGCTTCCGGCGTAACACGGTTATGGATTTATACAGACTCTCGCTACAGCATGCCCTTGCATTCCGGCACAGGGATTCGGTGCTGGATATCAGCCCCGATACGATGCTGGAGGCAGGCAAGGCTGCTGAATCAGGCCTGAATCCGGGGCTGATGGGAGTAAAAGAGACCGGAGGTATACCCCGGTCTCTGCTTTCTGTTCTGGTTCAGAATGGATTCGTATGGCATACTATCGACAGAATGTCGGACAGAGGCAGGGCTGTAGACCCATCCTTAGTAAATCCGCTCACCGGCAGGGCAATGACGGGTTCTTCAAGCGGAACCGCTCTTAATGTTCTGTACGGAATAAACGACATAGGCATCTGTAGCGACGGCGGGGGATCCGTACTTGGTCCGGCCCTTTCTTTGAGCCTTTACTCGATAATGGCTAAAGGAATGGGGCTTCTCTGCAGCAACAACAGGATTTCCACCGACGGGATCGGATTCATTCCCGGGGTAGGGGCGGTTTCGCATTCGCTTTCAAATATAGTGCGTTTTGCGGAATGCTTCGCAGTGGAAGATTCAGATAGCCGCGGCTTGGGTGGTGGCGTCGTTCTTCTGGGCAACAACTTTTCAGGAAGTGGTGTCTTCGATTCGGTTAAAGCCGTGCTGGCGGAGAACCAAATCGGTCATTCGGAAGAAGTGCTTCCGTCGGATATGTCCAGGGCAAGCCTTATCGACTGGGTCGCCGGGCAGTTCGGCGCCGGACGGACTATTCTTTCCGTGGAAGGGCCAGCCGATGTTTGCGGATTCGGCGATTCCCTCTGCGGGGTTATGGGACAGTGCGGCAACGAGTATTATGACGGGCACGGCAAGTACCTTGTCAAGGTTGCCAATATGTGCAACGCCACCGCATTGACCCTTCCTCTTTCCGAGCTGGGCAGTGGCCTTGTTCTGATGGCGCCGGAAGGAGCCGGCAATGCGTCCGGACTTCTGGAGCTTGCCCTCAGGCTTGACCGCGAAAACCGGCCGAAGCTTTATCTTGACTATTTCCGCGACTGCGCGCTAAAGCCGGTCAACAAAATAGCTTTCGCACTTGAGTGATATCTGGAGCATGTAATGATATATTCACACGAACACATGAGCCTTGATCTGTCGGGACCGAAAAATGATCCGGACTGCAGGCTTAACGATTTTGAGGCCACCCGGACCGAGCTTTTGGACCTTCAGAAAAAAGGCGTCGATTCAATAATCGAGCTTACTGCAAGGGGCATGGGCAGGGACGTTGTCTTTTTAAAACGCCTCTCCGAAGAGACCGGGATGAGGATTCATGCCGCAACCGGATATTACAAGGTGCCGTTTCTTCCGCCGGAGGTGGAGCAGCTGCCGGTTGAAAGGCTTGCAGGAATAATGGTCTCCGAGATAGTCGACGGCATTATGACGGACTCGGAGCAAGGGCCGGACGGAGCGCCCGTCAATTCGGGGATCAGGGCGAAGGTCATAGGAGAAATAGGAACAAGCCTGAACACAGTATTACCTCTTGAAGAAAAGGTATTCCGCGCAGCCTGTCTTGCTCATCAGGAGACTGGTATCCCGATTTCCACCCATACGACGCTGGGTACTATGGGGGCGGAACAACTTGAAATATTCGGGGAATACAATATCGACTTGAGCCGTGTCGTAATAGGGCATACGGATCTGGCAAACGATTTTGATTACATAGAAAAACTTGCCGACTGCGGCGTTTACATAGCATTCGACACGATCGGGAAGATCAGCTATCTGCCGGAGGAAACGAGGGTTTCCTTTATTAAACGGCTTGTCGGAAAGGGACATCAGGATCGTATTCTGATGTCGGTGGATATAACAAGGCTGTCGCACCTTAAATCGCGCGGCGGAATAGGGTATTCATATCTTATAGATACGTTCATACCGATGCTTTATGAAGCGGGATTGTCCGAAAGTACGGTGGACTTGTTTATGGATAAGAACCCAAAATCAATTTTCGGCGATGTATAGATGAAAACCTACCCACTTGAAACTATTTCCATAGATGAAGCGATAGAACAGCAGCACCGGCTGGTAGATGCCGCGTCTCGGCATATTCTGGGCGCCCGGATGCTGTCCGAAGGAGACCTCGGACTTGTGCCGGGTATAGGCGGGCCAGCTACTACCAGGGATGTTGAGAAGGTGTTCGCCGATTTTTTTAACGTAGAGGATTCGGTGCTCGTAAGGGGGGCCGGAACAGGCGCAATAAGGGAGGGGCTGTGCTCAATGGTTGCTTCCGGGACTGCGGTGCTTGTGCATGATGCGCCCGTATATCCAACGACCGTCAATACCTTCGAAATGATGGGGCTTAAAGCTGTCAAAGCAGATTTCAATTCGACAGCGAGTCTGGAAAAGGCTCTATCGGAGTTGTCCGGAGGGATAGAATCCGTTCTTGTGCAGTATACGCGGCAGAAAATGGAAGACAGTTACAATATCGGCGAGGTTATTTCTGTAGTAAAAAAGGCAATGCCCGGTATACCGGTAATTACGGACGATAACTATGCCGTACTCAAGGTCCGCAGAACCGGCGTCGAGCTTGGGGCGGATCTTTCCGCATTTTCGATGTTCAAGCTTATGGGGCCCGAGGGTATAGGGATTGTGATCGGAAAAAGAAAATATGTCGAAAATATCAGGAAGAGTCACTATTCCGGCGGCTCCCAGGTACAGGGGCACGAGGCGCTTGCGGCTCTGCGCGGAATGGTCAGCGCTTCCGTTCTGCTTGCCGTTCAGGGCAGGACTATAGAAAAGCTTTGTGCAGAACTGAACAGCGGAAGAATACGCGGAGTAGAAAGCGCTTTTATAGCAAACGCACAGTCGAAGGTCATAATAATCCGGCTTGAAAAGCCGGTCAGCGCCGGCGTAATAGAAGCGGCCGGCCGTCTTGGCGCCGGATCATGGCCGGTAGGAGCCGAATCTAAATACGAGATATTACCGATGATTTACCGGGTAAGCGGAACCTTCACGAAGGCGGATCCCGAGGGAGCCGCTTATATGATCAGAATTAATCCAAACAAGGCCGGAGTTGATACAGTAGTGCGAATCTTGAAAGAAGCAATCTCCATGCAGCAAAACGACGATTCCACTTCAAAGGAGAAATAATTGTTTCTGGAAAAAATGATAAACCAAAATCCTGAATTAATAGAAGCTGTCAGATTCTTTCATACAAAAGGGCTTATCCAGCCTGACAGTTATGTGCTTGATATGGATGCAATAATGGAGAACAGTCTTCGAATTTCCCGGAAGGCTGTGGATCTGAACCTCCGTCTTTATCTTATGACCAAACAGTTTGGACGGAATCCTATGGTTGCCTCACGAATCCTTGAACTTGATAATTTTGACGGCATAGTAGCGGTAGACTATAGAGAGGCTGAAACCCTTGCTAAAGCCGGGCTGCCTTTGGGGCATATAGGTCATCTGGTACAAATACCTGAACATTTAATCGGGTCTTTGCTGCATTACAAACCTGAAATAATAACAGTATATTCAATTGATAATGCCCGGTTTATTGGGGAAGAGGCTGTTAAATCAGGTTTTGAACAGCCTGTTATGCTGCGAGTGTGGAAAGACAAGAATTCTCTGTATCCGCAGCAGGAAGGCGGGATTCATGTTTCCGGAGTTGAAGATTTCTATAACCGGATAAGTTCGGTAAAAGGAGTCAGGCTGTCTGGGGTGACAGGTTTTCCGGCTCTTGTCTATGATTCTATCAAAGGTGTTGTGACAAAAACTTCCAATCTTGATGCAGTAAAAGAAAGCGCAAAAATTCTTGAAAGACTTGGCGCGGATATAGGGCAGATAAATCTTCCGTCTTTGAATCATGACGGAACCCTTGAACTTCTGGCTGAAAACGGTGGAACCCATGCAGAACCAGGTCATGGTGTTTTAGGAACCACTCCGGACAGGATTGAGCCTGATTCTCAGGGTAAACCAGCTCTTTGTTATCTGTCAGAGATATCACATAATTTTGAGGGTAAGGGCTATTGTTACGGAGGTGGATATTACAGCCGATCCCATATGCAAAACGCGCTTGTAGGCAGTCAACGATCCTTAATTGGTTGTGAAAATGGTTGTATTGATTACTATTTTGTTCTTGAGAGACCATTTAAGGCAGGCATGCCGGTTGTAACTTGTTTCAGAAGTCAGATCTTTGTAACCAGAAGCCGGGTCAGTGTCATTGAAGGACTTTCAAAGGGAAAACCTCAGGTAGCAGGAACTTTCACTGCACAGGGAGAACGGGTTTGTTAGGCAGAAAAAGATTTATAGTAATTGTTATTGATAGTTATGGTGTCGGCGCCATGGAGGATGTTTTAATCGATAGGCTCGAAGATATGGGCACTAATACTGTTCTTCACGTCTTTGAATCAGTTCCGGATCTTAAGCTTCCGGTTCTTGAAAAACTCGGACTCGGAAATGCGCTGGGCTATGATGTTTCCAATATCAGGAAAGTGGAGAACGCTTTATGGGGTCGTGCCAAACTGGCGCATTTTGGGGCTGATACATTCTGGGGCCATCAGGAGATAATGGGAACCAATCCTCTTAGACCTGAATACCAGCCTTTCTCCGAGATCCTGGAAGAAGTAAAAAGCGTGCTCCTGGAAAATGGTCATAAGGTGGATCTTTATGGTAAAGACGGGAAAATCCTGGTTGTTGATGATGTTATGACTGTGGGTGACAATCTGGAAACTGCCCCAGGTTTTAATCACAATGTAACCGCTGCACTGGATCTTGTTGATTTCTCAATGGTAACAGCTGTCGGCAGGCTTGTTCGCAGTATCTCCAGGGTCAGCCGGGTGATCGCGTTCGGAGGGCTTAATGTAAGTATGGAGGACATCTTAGGGGCCTACCGCAATCCGGGTAACCTAGCAGGTGTGGGATCCGCCGAAAGCGGTGTTTATAAAAATGGTTACAAGGTGATCCATCTGGGTTATGGGGTAGACCCTACTACCCAGGTTATAAACAGGTTTTCTGAAGCCGGGATAAAGTCCGCACTTGTAGGAAAGGTAGCCGATATCGTTGATAATCCTGGAGGATATGTGTCTTCAACGGTAGATACCGGGAAATGTATGGAAGAGTTGCGATATTTGCTGGATGAGGGTGAGTATGAATTTATCTGTGTGAATATCCAGGAAACCGATTTGGCAGGACATAGTCAGGATCCGGTTGGTTACGCTGAAAAGCTGAAGATAGTTGATGATAAACTGGCAGGGATCTTGGATTCGTTGGGTGAAGAAGATTTATTGATTGTAACTGCAGATCATGGAAATGATCCTTTATGCGGACATAGTCAACATACCAGGGAAGAGGTTCCCCTTCTTGTATATGCCGGCAATATAGCTTCAGGCATGATTGGGAAAAGGGAAAGTCTTGCGGATATAAGTGCAACAGCTGCCGATTTTTTCGGAACCCGCTTTCCTGAATCAGGTAAAAGCTTTTTAGATAAAATTTTCAAAGGAGATTTCCGGTAATGATAAAGAAAGAAATAAGAATTAATAATCCGACAGGCCTTCATACTCGTCCCGGTAACCAGTTTGTTAAGCTTGCCAAAACCTTCACTTCAGATATTACTATCCAAAAGGATTCAAATCTTTTTAACGGGAAAAGCCTTGTCAAGCTAATGAAAGCAGGTATAAGTCAGGGAGATATGATAACTCTGAATTGTGAAGGGGAAGATGAGGTTTGCGCGGCAGAAGCATTGGAGAAGTATATCGCAGGATTAGAGGAATAAGATGAAAGAGTTCAGGGGCATAGGGGTTTCTTCCGGGCTAGTTATTGGTCAGGTATATGTTCTGGTAAAAAAGGATATAGAAACTTTTTCCAGAAAAAGGATTTCTGCTGATCCGCAGGCGGAATTCAAACGGTATTCTGAATCACGGGAGAGGGTTCTGGCTTATCTTCAAACAATAGTTAAAAATCTGGAAATCAACGGATTTGAAGAACGGGCAGGTATCTTTGAAGGACATATGGAATTTGTTGATGATGAAGACGCCATAGCCGAGATTGAAAAGGTTCTGGGAAATGGTGAGTTATCGGCAGAGGCGGCAGTATCTGATTATTACAAAGAATGTTCAAATGAAATGGCTGCGATGGATGATCCCTATTTTCAGGAACGTGCGTCGGATTTTCTTGATGTTCGGGAAAAGCTTTTGCTGGCTCTTCAAGGGGATTCCCTTCAGCCTTTAGCAGCATACCCGGAAGATGCGGTAATCTGCTGCAGGGAACTTGTCCCCTCAGATACTGCCCTTCTGGACAGAACAAAGGTCAAGGGCTTTGTTACTGAAACCGGAAGCAGTACGAGTCATATAGCTATACTTGCAAAGGCTCTTGGTCTTCCTGCTGTTGCAGGAGTTGATGGTCTTCTTGCCTCCGTAGAAACCGGTCAGTTTGTTTTTATGGACGGCAGCTCAGGCAGCATTGTTCTGGAGCCGAATCAGGTTTTTATGAAACAAGCCGGAAAAACTATCAGAGATGCTCAGGACAGACGGCAGCATCTGCTTGAGAAATCCTGCTTACCTGCGGTTACCCCAGATGGGCGCCGGATACGACTCTTCAGCAATATCGGTTCCCTGGATGAAGCAAAAGTAGCCTTGCAGCTGGGAAGTGAGGGCATAGGCCTCTTCAGGACCGAATTTCTATATGCAGAAAAACCCCAGCCGCTGGCGGAACAAGAGTTGATAGAAGTTTTCGGCGCTGTAGCGGACATTTTTGAGGATAAACCCGTTATAGTTCGAACGCTGGATGTAGGAGGAGATAAGCCTCTGCCCTGGCTTGATATACCAGCCGGTGATAATCCGTTTCTTGGTTACAGAGGTATAAGGATCTATAAAGAATTTATAGACTTGATAACCTGTCAGTTAAGAGCCCTGTTAAGAGCAAACGCAGTTGAGAGCCGTGATCTTCGTATTATGTTTCCTATGGTAATCTCTCAGGAAGAGGTGGAGTGGCTGATTGAATTGGTTCATACCATAGAATCTTCTTTGACAGAGGAAGGTCTGGCTTACCGCCACTGCCTGCTGGGGATAATGATCGAAACCCCTGCCGCCTCGCTTATGGCTGATAAGCTTGCTCCTATGGTTGATTTTATCAGTATTGGTTCAAATGATCTTACTCAATATACCCTTGCAGTAGACAGAGGGGATACCGCTGTTCATCATCTTTATAATCCGCTTCACCCTGCCGTAAAGAGATCCATAGAACACATAATTGCTGAGGCAGGATGTTATGGTACAGAAGTAGGTTTGTGCGGTGAACTCGGAGGAACAAGAGAGGGGATTGAATTTTTGGCTTTTCTGGATATAGATGAAATTAGTATCAGCGGGGAATATATTCTCGAAGCTAGGGATCTGATAAGAAATATGAGTATGTAACGATAGATGAACTTGAGACATTCTCAGTATTTTATGATTTCTGTGGGAATTACCCTCTAAACCTGCCGCCTATAGGGGGGGCGGACGTTTTCTTGGACTGATTTTACGCTGCTTTTCCGTAAGCGTCAATTTCACCGCACGTCTGCGAGAAACGCGGTGTTGACCTCTTCAGGATTGAGATTGGCTGGCATGAGAATCTCCCACTCACCGATGGATATATTCGGGGGTGCGGACAAAAACTTGGACTACATTCTGAAGGAGGTAGTCCGTGTATTCGTATGAAGAGAGAATGAGAGCGGTGAAGCGTAAGCGACAATTTCACCCCACCTACCGCGGTGGAGCGACATAACCAATAATCGGGCTCTCAAGGAGGCCCGAATGACGAGAAAAGAACGAGACGCATACCGACGCAGCGTCGTCCATCAGTACCGGGAAAGCGGGATGTCCCGCAAAGCTTTTTGTGCGGAAAACGGAGTGGCCCTGAGCTCACTGGATCTCTGGAAACGCCGGTATTCGAACAGAACAGACGATCTCGAGAATAGTGCGCCATCCGTCGTATCGCTGGGAACCGTCACCCCAGCACGGACAGGACGCACCCTGCGCGTTTCATCGACGAGTGGCGTCAATGCAGAACTCGACCTGCCGGCAACCGATAGTGAAATCGCCGCCGTGGTGCGAGCGATCGCATCATTATGATTGGCCCGGATCTGAGTCGGGTAGAGATCTTCATCCGGCCCGGCGGAACTGATATGAGAAAACAGATCAATGGCCTGTCCATGATTGCCACCGAGCATATGGAGCAGGATCCGCTTTCCGGCGCTCTGTTCCTGTTCTGTAACAAACACCGAAGAATCCTGAAGGCCCTTTACTGGGATGCCACCGGATTTGCGCTCTGGATGAAAAAGCTTGAACGCGATCGCTTTCCCTGGCCGCAGACCGAAGAGGCGGCGCGCAGGATATCAGCTGGCGAGCTGCAGAGGGGGTGCGGACGTTTTCTTGGACTGGTTTTACGCTGCTTTTCCGATGGCCTGGCGGTATTCAACCGGACTCAGACCCCCGAGGGATAGCTTTACACGCCGTTCATTATACCACCGAATATACCGATCCAGTTGATCAATGAACTCTTC